>NZ_BCBT01000008.1:0-151931 GCF_001320965.1 Pseudomonas sp. NBRC 111143
CCGAACTATTCAGAAACGCCCACCTCCTTCCCGTTATTCTAGGATCGTTACTCGCGTTCGATGTAAACAGCACAACGCTGAGCGAAGGCGAAACAGCGCTGAAAAGCATGAATGAAACGCAGGTTCGGTCCGCGCTGCACAAGGAACTTGAACCAGGCGTGCCCTATCGCCTGGATCTCGGAAACCCTCTCCATTATCGCTATATCATGGACGCCCAGGCGCGGACGGGAAACTCGGCCGAGCGCTCGCCGAAACTGTTCGAGCTACTGAAAGCAAGCCATGAGAACAGAACCAAAACGCTGCGAACTTCTGGCGCCTCGCTACCGGTTGCGCAGCTCATAAAGCCTGCTGAAGATGACAAACTTCAAGACCTCAACTTCATTTCCGAACTGTCACGTTCGGCGGTGTTGGCGAACGGCACAGCGCCCCTGATAGAGACCAAAGCCCTGTCTTCTGTTGTGGGCGGGACTTTGAACACCAACGTGATCCTCACACTGTTTGATGTGACCACGGGAGACATCATTGAACATACCCAAGAGTCACAAAGCGGACAAGGCACCAACTTCGCCGTTTCTCTCGAAGCCAAAGAGGTTCAGCCTGGCGCCAATGTTCAATCCGAGGCCATCTTCACCTATTTTCCTAAAAACGCTACGGATCCCGATCCTGTCGTCGTAGTACAAACCACCTACAGTCAGGGCCTGGTGACGGACAGCTGCATCTCTGCGCCCAACTATTGCAAGCGTAATGCAATTGGCCAGTGTTCGGGCGAGGGCCATGAAAATGCCTGCACCAACAAGTTGTCCGATATGTCCATACCGGTAAAACTGTGCTGGTTCAGAAAAAGCGCTCAAGAGTGCGACTATTATACAAATACGGCCCACCCACAAAATTACGTCTTTCCGCTGGCAGGCACTGTCAGTTATCAAGGCGCGGTCGCGCAGTCAAACAACAGACCGTCGGGCACCACGACCATCTATCTGCAAAGTACGCTGGGCGGGGGATGTTATGTGCACTTCGCGCAGGGCGCGTCGCTGGAAGGCTGGACGGTGACGGACAAGCAAAGTGTCAAGTTCGACTACGACAGCGCGCAGTTTTCCAATCAATCGGGATGCCTGACCAATAACAAGAACGCTCTGGTCAACCTGTGGGCGCTTTCTCAAGTTTTACTCCAGGGCGAGCCCAACAACCCTGTACCCGCCTTGGCTGCCCTGACGTTTACCAGCGACCCGCAGCAGACTGGGCGACCTGGCGTGGAAAGAATCCCGCAGCTTTACATCATGGAAGGATGCGTTCCAGCAGGCACTCAAATCACCTTGGCCGATGGTAAAACTGCCGCCATCGAGGACATCAAAAGCGGCGAAAAGATTCTCACGTCCAACGGTGTTCGCACCGTGCTGGAACGCACAACGGGCAGTGAGACGGGTGCCTTGTTCGAAATCAAGACGCATGACGCGGTCAAAAATAGTCCAGGTCCTACTCTAGTGGTGACCAGCAACCACCCGATGCAACTTGAAAACGGCGAATGGCTGCAAGCGAACAGGCTGCAAGTCAATGACTATCTGGAAGGTAGCCAAGGCAAACTCCAGGTGCGCTCTGCCCGACCTCTCGAAAAGGCCGACAACGCCCCGACTCCGGTATTCAACTTGATCGTGGAAGTTGATAAAGCCAAGGGAGACATGTTTGCGACCTATTACGCAAACGGCCTGCTTACTGGCGACATGAACAAGCAGCAGCAAGTTGCCATTCGTGATCTTCGCACACCGACGCTTAGCCAGTCTGCTCAACGCAACCTTGTGCCTGCAGGTTGGGAGAAAGACTACGAGTCGCAGCAACAGCGCTAGGGGCTGCCTGAAATGTCTCTGCGCGAAGGCCAGGCAAGTCGAAGCGGGGGGGAGGAAAGCCCGACGTCGCGCTCAGCGATTCCGAGCCCCGTTTCAACGCAGTACGGGCGAGTGCAGATACATTTCTGAAAGAGCTCAGCGCAGAGGCCCCACAATTTACGCTTCTGCTCGATAGATACCAAACGACCACAGTTCAGGTGGCATGTCATGCAAACTGCACAACAGAATATTGAAGCACCGACAATATTGGCGGCAGTCTACGAAGGCGATCACGTCATTGTCACATGGGATGCGCGAGAACACTCCGCCGCCGTTAAGTGGATGGTTCAACTTTCCTATCTGGACGCCAATCAATGGTCAAGCGTACGCCGAGTTGTCCTGCCATCCCAGGCACGAGAGGGTCGACTGACGCTGATCGAACCCTTGAATACCTGGGTGACTTATCAGATCTCAGTACAGGCTTTGGCCGCCGACGGGAGCTGTGAGACCAGCAAGCCAGTCGTACTACCAACGCAGCGCCCGACTTTGCAATCAGCTAACTACGATGGCCAGATCCTGACGGTATCCTGGCAGCCGTCACCCCATGCTGCGGTCGGCTACGACGTAATCGTATCGAGCGCAACCAATGAACGTGAACAGATTTTTCGCGCCTCTGATTCTTGGTGTCCAGCAAGCAGCATTCATGAGTGGCACCTCGACATAAGCCTTCGCAGCAATCAGCAATGGTCTGTAAGGGTCGCCGCAGTGGCTGAAGACAATGCTACTGTGCGCTCTGAGCCGATGCACTTTCCCCGGGGATCGATGGCTGTACCACTGCTCGATAGCAATAACCTGTATCGGGAAGGCAGTTATATATCTGCCATGTGGACCCTTGCGGACGTCAGTGACATCGCTGAATGCCGATTGACAGCAACCAGTCGGATCAGCGGGGTCAGCTACAGCGTGCAGGGACTGGATCCCAATTTTTGGTATGGGGACTTGCCGTTGCCAGCTCCCCTTGCCGAGAAAGACAGCTTCGAATTCACAGTGACGGCAGTCACTGCCAGCGGTGCTGGCCTGGTCAGCACACCACAGGCAATCCTGAGCGCACGCCCGGTGATAGAGTCTGCGGTATTGCATTCTCAAGGCCTTGAATTGAGCTGGCGCATGCTGAGCGGTCTAGCGATCAGTGACTACACATTGCAGGTGTTTTCCCGCAGTAGCGGCAAAACCTATACACGCACTGTTCAAGAACCGTGGTTGACTCGGGGCAATATCCCCTTGGAAATTGCCCTGGATGAAAAGCAGCAGTGGCTATGCCAGGTCATTGCCAATTCCGGTAGCGGGATGGGAACGGAGAGTGACCTGGTTCCGCTTGTCACAGGTAACGTCGAGCTCATCGATCAACGCATCGAACAATCAAGCATCACTCTGTTTTGGCAGCCGCCGGAGTCTGTCACGCCCCCAACGGGCACTAAAGTAGAGGTGTCTATGGGTGGACGTGTGATCAGCAGTACCAGCGTGACCGGGAATAGCGCGCAGCTACCGCTTCCTTGCCCTGAAAACTCTTCGATCTTGCCCATTGTCGAGTTGACCCCCTTCAATGCCCAGGCCCATAACAAGCGGGCAATCCACTACACCCCCGCCGAAACCTCACGCCCTGAGCAACTTGTCGATAGAGCGCGCCAATCAAAGCCGCTGACTTTCCGGGTCGCTCGACCATTGCCATGGCCTTCAGTACCTGAAGCGCCAAACGGTCGTATTGTCAACACACGACAGGGCGCAACTATCGTTGTTCCAGCTTCGGCTGCCCTGCTTTACGGCGAGAGAGTCAGGGGGCGAGCTGGAATCGTTACCACAGCAACCCTGTCGGTCACTTTGCCTGGCAAGCCATTGGGCATCCCAGTGACCGCTGCGGAGCTGGAACGATTGTCGAACACAGGAATACAGCCTTGGTTTTACGAAGTAGAAATTGGCGGGGTTTGGCGCAAGTCGAGCGACATTGGCATCTGGGTAGGTGCTGAGCCAGGCTGGCGTGAAGAAAACTGGTCAAACGTCGATATCAAGCCACTCGAAATCGGACAACCCATAGAAACTGATTCGAGGCTCATTGTTGAGTTGCGAAAATTCGCCCCCTCCGGCGACCTGCGAACCGGCTTCACCCGCGATGGGATCAGCACCAGGCTGTCAGTCCTGCACGGCAGCATGGTGTTCATTACTTTACCCGACCCATTGCCCACCGCATTTCGCTTTTTCTATTACCCCTCTCGGGACGGAGCGGTCTCACTCAAGTTCTATAGCCCGATCGGGGAATTTCTTGATGAAGCTCTGCTGGCGCCTTCTCAGCTGCCCAACCCGACACTGTTTTCCTATATGCATCCTCAGTGGAAAGCTGTTCAGTACATACAGCTTGAAGTGCTGAGCGCCTATAGCGTTCAGGAGCAACATGTTCACATTCCGTCATTTATCTGGGATTGACGCACTTGCTCTGCAATCGTTTCGATCGGCATAGCGACCCACGCACCAACCCGGCAACGCCAAGTTCAGTGCCATGATGTGCGGCACGTTTTGGTCATGCCGGGCTGGTAATCGCTTGCTCGACCTTGGCTCAGTGGAATGAGACAAACCTGGGGAGACTCCAGCCGCAGATCGATGCGCTCCCGTCGAAATTTATCGATATGCATGTCAATCACAAAAGTCAAAGAGGCTAAAAGACGCGCTCCACATCTGCCGCTTGTATGAAATCGAACGCCATGCCTCAGTGACTTTGTACCGCCCATGTGTACATCAATCCCGGCGCAGATCATTCGGAATCGGCAGATCCTTCTTCAGCGGCTCGGGCGGCTTGCCCTTGCCCGAGCGGTACTGGCGAATCTGGAACACGTACGCCAGCACCTGCGCCACTGCCAGGTACAGCCCGGCCGGAATCTCGTGCTCAAGCTCCGTGGAGTAGTAGATCGCCCGTGCCAGCGCCGGCGATTCGAGGATCTGTACCTTGTGCTCCTGGCCGATCTCGCGGATCTTCAAGGCCAGGAAGTCGGTGCCCTTGGCCAGCAGCAGCGGCGCCGCACCGCCCTTCTCCGGGTCGTACTTGAGCGCCACGGCATAGTGCGTCGGGTTGGTGATGATCACATCGGCCTCGGGCACCGCCGCCATCATCCTGCGCTGCGACGCCTCGCGCTGCAGTTGGCGAATGCGCTGCTTCACCTCCGGCTTGCCCTCGGTATCCTTGTATTCGTCGCGCACTTCCTGCTTGGTCATCTTCAGCTTCTTGTGCGTCTGCCAGAGCTGGAACGGCACATCGACGATGGCGATCAGCAGCAGACCCGCCGCCATCCACAAGGCGCTCCAGCCCACCACCTGCACGCTGTGGATGATCGCCTGCTCGAGCGGCTCCTTGGCAATCGCCATCAGCGCCTCGCGGTCGTTGGCCAGCACCACCAGCGCCACCACCAGCACCAGGAAGAACTTGGCCACCGCCTTGAGCAGTTCGGTCAGCGAGTTCAGCGAGAACATGCGCTTGATCCCGGACAGCGGGTTCATCCGGCTGAACTTGGGCTGCAGCAAGGAGCCGGAAAACAGAAAGCCGCCCAGGGCGATAGGGGCCACGAACGATACGACGAACAGCAGCACCAGCACCGGCTGGGTGGCCCAGATGGCCATCTTGCCCGAGGCCATCAGGAAGGCGCCCATGGCCCGCTCGTCGACTATCACTTCGCGCGACAGGCTGAAGTTCACGCGCATCAGCGTCATCAGGGTTTCGGCAAGGTGGCCGCCGAAGGCCAGCAAGGCGCCGGCGCCACCCAGGGTCACCGCGAAGGTGTTGAGCTCTTTGGAACGGGCGATGTCACCCTTTTCCCGTGCGTCGCGCTTGCGCTTCTCGGTGGGTTCCTCTGTCTTGTCCTGACCGCTCTCGCTCTCTGCCATGCTCAGGGCGCCCGTGCCAGCTCACGCAGCCACTGCAAGGCCTCGCTGGCCAGTTGCTGGTAGTGCGAGAGGATGTCGGCAAGCCCGACCCAGAAGATGGCCAGCCCCAGCACCAGGGTCAGCGGGAAACCAATGGAGAAGATGTTCAGCTGTGGCGCGGCTCGGGTCATCACACCAAAGGCGATGTTGATCACCAACAGGGCTGCGATGACTGGCAGGATCAGAACCAGCCCCGCTCCCAGCACCCAGCCCAGGCGTCCGGCGATCTCCCAGAAATGCGCGACCACCAGGGCATTGCCCACCGGCAGCGTGGTGAAGCTTTCGGTCAATACCTCGATCACCACCAGGTGGCCGTTCATCAACAGGAACAGCACACTCACCAGCATGGTCAGGAACTGCCCGACCACCGCCACGTTGACGCCGTTGGCCGGGTCGATCATCGAGGCCATCGCCATGCCCAGCTGAATCGCCACGATCTGCCCGGCGACGACGAACGCCTGGAACAGCATCTGCAAGGAAAACCCGAACAGCGCGCCGACGATGATCTGTTCGGCGCACAGCAGCACGCCACGCACGCTCAAGGGCTCGAACTCGGGCAGCGGTGGCAGGCCGGGCACGATCACCACGGTGATCGCGACCGCCACATACAGGCGTATGCGCGCCGGCAGCATGCGCGTACCGAACACCGGCATGGTCATCAGCACCGCTGCCACGCGAAACAGCGGCAGGATGAAGGTGGCGACCCAGGTGCCGATCTGCGCGGCGCTCAGCTCGAGCATGGGCTCATCATCCGATCAACTGCGGAATGCCGCTGTACAGGCCGGTCATGTATTCCATGAACTTCTGCACCAGCCACGGACCGACCACGATCAGGGTGATCAGCATCACCAGCAGGCGCGGCAGGAAACTCAGGGTCTGTTCGTTGATCTGCGTGGCCGCCTGGAAGATCGCCACCAGCAGGCCGACCAGCAGGCTCGGCACCACCAGTACCGCTACCATCAGGGCCGTCAGCCAGAGCGCATCGCGGAACAGGTCGACGGCAACTTCAGGGGTCATCGAAAACTCTCCTTGAGCGGCCTCAGACGCCGCCGAAACTGCCGGCCAGCGTACCCATGATCAGCGCCCAGCCATCGACCAGGACGAACAGCATGATCTTGAACGGCAGCGAGATGATCAGCGGCGACAGCATCATCATACCCATCGCCATCAGCACGCTGGCGACCACCATGTCGATGATCAGGAACGGAATGAAGATCATGAAGCCGATCTGGAACGCGGTCTTGAGCTCGGAGGTGACGAATGCCGGCACCAGGATGGTCAGCGGCACCTGGTCGGGGCCGGCGATGTCGGTGCGTTTGGACAGGCGCATGAACAAGTCCAGATCGCTTTGCCGGGTCTGCGCCAGCATGAAATCCTTCAGCGGCCCCTGGGCTTTGTCGATGGCCTGTTGCGCAGTCATCTGTTCGTTCAGGTAGGGCTGCAACGCGTCACGATTCACCCGATCGAACACCGGCGCCATGATGAACATGGTCAGGAACAGGGCCATGCCGGTGAGCAACTGGTTCGACGGTGTCTGCTGCAGGCCCAGGGCCTGGCGCAGGATGGAGAAGACGATGATGATGCGGGTGAAGCTGGTCATCAGGATGACGAACGCCGGAATGAAGCTCAGCGCCGTCATGATCAGCAGGATCTGCAGGCTGACCGAATATTCCTGCTGGCCGTCCGGCCCATTGGACAGGGTGATGGCCGGGATCGACAACGGATCGGCAGCCAGGGCCACAGGCGCGGCCAGCAGCAGCGCCAGGGTCAACAGTAAGCGCAGCGCGCCGCTCATCACTTCTTGTCCTTCTGGTCCTTGCCCATCAGCTCGAGCAGCCGCTGGGCGAATTCCGGTGCCGCCTGGCGCGCGCCGACAGGCACCTCCACGGGCTCGGCCATGACGTGCAACGCTTCGATGCTGCCAGGGCTGTGGCCGATCAGGATCTGTTCCTTGCCCACCTGCACCAGCAGCAGGCGGTCGCGCGGGCCGAGGGCTCGGCTGCCAACGATCTCGATCACCTGCCCGCCGCGCGGCTGTGCCACCTGCAGGCGGCGCAACAGCCAGGCGAGCAGGAAGATGGCGCCCACCACCACGAGCAGACCGAAGACCATCTGCGCCAGTTGCCCACCCATGCCGCCGGGCGCGGACGTGCTGGCCGACACCGACGCGGGATCAGCCGCGCCGATCACCACCTCGCTGGCGAGCAATGTGCCCAGGGCGGCGACGCCGCGTATCAGGCCCTTCACTCAGCGCAGCTTCTTGATGCGTTCGCTGGGGCTGATCACGTCGGTCAGGCGAATGCCGAACTTCTCGTTGACCACCACCACTTCGCCATGGGCGATCAGCGTGCCATTGACCAGTACATCCAGCGGTTCGCCTGCCAGGCGATCAAGCTCGATGACCGACCCCTGGTTCAGTTGCAGCAGGTTGCGAATGCTGATTTCCGTGGCGCCCACCTCCATGGAGATGCTCACTGGAATGTCCAGGATCACGTCCAGGTTCGGCCCTTCCAGGCCGACGTTTTCGCTCGGCCGCGGGGAGCTGGCGAACTCTTCCATCGGCAGGCGACCTGCGCCGGAGGAGCGACCATTGTCAGCTGCCAGCAGCGCATCGATGTCCGCCTGGCCGGCATCACCGGTTTCTTCCAGGGCCGCCGCCCACTCATCGGCCAGGGCCTGTTCCTCTGGGGAGGTGATCTCGTTTTCGTTAGCCATAAAGTCCTCGACAGGCTTTCAATTCGTAGTGCGACCGGCTCGCCGTCAGCGGCGCTCGATCGGGTCGATGATCTGCAGCGACAGGGTGCCCTTGTGCGAGCCCAGACGCGCCTTGAACGACGGCACGCCGTTGGCGCGCAGTACCAGGTGTTCGGGCAGCTCTACCGGAATCACATCGCCCGGCTGCATGTGCAGGATGTCGCGCAGCTTGAGCTGACGACGGGCAACGGTGGCCGAGAGCGGCACATTGACGTCCAGCACGTCCTCGCGCAGAGCCTTGACCCAACGCTCGTCCTGATCGTCCAGGTCGGACTGGAAACCGGCATCGAGCATTTCGCGCACCGGTTCGATCATCGAATACGGCATGGTCACGTGCAGGTCGCCGCCGCCGCCATCGAGCTCGATGTGGAAGGTCGAGACCACCACCGCCTCGCTGGGCCCGACGATGTTGGCCATGGCCGGGTTGACCTCGGAGTTCATGTATTCGAAGTTCACCGGCATGATCGCCTGCCAGGCTTCCTTGAGGTCGACGAAGCACTGGTCCAGGACCATGCGCACCACACGCAGCTCGGTCGGGGTGAACTCACGGCCTTCGATCTTGGCGTGGCGCCCGTCGCCACCGAAGAAGTTGTCCACCAGCTTGAACACCAGCTTGGCGTCGAGGATGAACAGCGAGGTGCCGCGCAGCGGCTTGATCTTGACCAGGTTGAGGCTGGTCGGCACGTACAGCGAATGCACGTACTCGCCGAACTTCATCACCTGCACGCCACCCACCGCCACGTCGGCGGAGCGACGCAGCAAGTTGAACATGCTGATGCGGGTGTAACGGGCGAAGCGCTCGTTGATCATCTCCAGGGTCGGCATGCGACCGCGGACGATCCGGTCCTGGCTGGTCAGGTCGTAGCTCTTGACGCCACCGGGTTCGGCAGCGCTCTCGGTCTGTACCAGCCCATCGTCGACCCCATGCAGCAGGGCATCGATCTCATCCTGGGACAGCAGGTCCTGCACGGCCATCGAGTGTGCTCCTACTGCAATACGAAATTGGTGAACAGCAACTGGTCGATGACCGGCTTGCCGACTTCCTTCTGCGCCACTTCCTGGACCACCGCAGTGGCCTTCTGGCGCAGCATTTCCTGGCCCACGGCACTGCTGGCCAGGCTGTCGAAGCCTTGCCCTGAGAACATCATCACCAGATTGTTGCGAATCACCGGCATGTGCACTTTCAGCGCATCGAGGTCAGCCTGGTTGCGGCCCTGCAGGGTAATGCTCACCTGCATGTAGCGCTGGCGGCCGTTCTGGTTGAAATTGACCACGAAGGCCGGCGCCAGGGGCTCGTAGATCGCCGCTTGCTTGACGCTGGCCACGGCAGGGTCGGCCGCAGGTGCAGGCTCGCTCTTGTGCATGATGAACCAGGTGGCGCCCACCGACAGGCCCACGGCCAGCAGCAAGGCCAGCACCAGCAGCAGGATCAGCTTCAGTTTGCCTTTAGTGGCGGGGTCTTTGACTGCGTCGCTCTTCGCCATGCCAATAATCCGTCGTCCATCGGGGTTTCAAGAAAGGATGACGTGGCTGAGCAAGTGTTATGCCAGATTTGGCCGAGCGGGCTTGAGGAGGTGGTAGGAGCGGGCTTGCCCGCGAACACGGGCGTAGCCCGTGCCAGGCAGCGCGGTGTATTTTTCGCGGGCAAGCCCGCTCCCACAGGGATTTGGGCTGGCTTCTAGACTTTGAGCAAGACAGTTGCTCACAAAAGCCCGCACCGGTGTCAGACGCAGCCCCCCCCCGAATGATCAAGCGTAGTAATCGACCGCACTGTCGCCAATCACCACCTGCTGCTCCACCGGCCGCGAAGCATCGGCCAGCTCACCGTCCTCGCCCGCCTCCCCGGCCCGACGCGCAGCGACACCAGACAGATTCGATCCACCCTGCTGGGCCTGCTGCTGTTGCTGACGCGACTGGTCGGCGACGTTGACGTCAGGCTGGGCCAGCCCCTGCTGGGCGAATAGCTCGCGCAGTCGGTACAGCTGGCTGTCCAGCGCATCGCGCACGCCGGCGTGACCACTGATGAAGGTCACCTGGGTGGCCTGGTCCGACGCGACATTGACGCGAATGTCCAAACGGCCGAGCTCTGCAGGCTCGAGCTGGATGTCGGCCGACTTGAGGTTCTGGCTCGACAGGTACATGACGCGGTTGACCAACCCTTCGGTCCAGGCTCCCTGATTCATCGCGAGGGGCTGGTGCAGCGGATTGGTCGGCGGTACGGCATGGGCAGTCTTGGCGGTGACGGCCTGGGTCAGGTTGGCCAGGCGATTGGCGAAGTCGTCCACGCGGGTGTCGCTGTCGGCATGCTTGACGTCTTTCAGACCATTGGACAACAGCTCGGAGAAGCCTTTTTCGCCAGGCTGTGATTGTCCGCGCTCGGATTCGCCCTCAGGCTTGACCGCCAGGTTCGCCAAGGTATTGACGTTGGCCTGGGCACTGTCGTCCTGGGCCTGGGTCTTGTCACCCTGGCCAGAGGCGTGCGTCGAGGTAGTGCCTTTGGCCTGGGCGCTCTGCTCGAGCGCCAGGCGCAAGGTCGGCATGTTCGCCAGGGCGTCGGCCTCGGGATCGAAGTCGCTGTCGGCCTGCTCGGCGACCGGCGGCGCCAGCTCTTCAGGGACCGGTTGCGCAGCAGGCTGCTGGATCGCGGCCTGCAGCACCGGGGCGACGGCTTCGGCCTGGGCCTGGAGCAATTGCGCACCCGCCTGGGCGTCGGTCACCTGCCCTGCCACCAGGCTGGCGTCCAGGGAGCTCGAGTCGCTTGCCTGATTGCCGTCGCTGGAGGCCTGCTGGGTACTGTCACCCGCCTGTTGAGTGCTGTCGCTACCCTGGTTGTTCTTGTCAGCGGCCGATGCGGCCTTGTTGCTGTTGGCTGGCAAGTTCTTGCCATTACCGGCAACCGGCGAAGATCGGTCGTTGCCGCCCTTGCCGCCGGCATTGAAGTCAGGCTTGTCCTTGGGCGCCGGCACAGAGGCCTTGTCGTTGCGCACCGGCATCTTGTCGCTCTGCTGTCGGGCCATCAGCTGGTCGAAGCCGCTGCCCTGATTGCCCGGTGCTTGCGGGGTTTTGTCCGCCGCAGGACTGGTCGCCCGCGAGGTCGCGTTGGCGAGGCCGGCTTGCAACAAGGGATTGGATGCGACAGGCATTGAAACTCTCCACGCCAGTGAACCGAAATAGAATCTGGGTGAAGACAGGCAAAACTCGCGCCAGTTTTGCCGTCAGCCTGCAGAAACCCGCTCGCGTTCGCTACGGTAGAAGCGCTGGACCTCGACGAACTCCTGGTCGATCCGATTGATCAGGTCCTCGATACCATACAACGGCTGTTGCCGCACACGCTCCTCGAGCTGCTGGCACAGACTGGCCAGGCCCACTGCGCCCATGTTGCTGCTGCTGCCCTTGAAGCTGTGGGCGGCCATCCCCAACTCGCTGGCGTCCTTGGCTTCGTGCAACTGACTGAGACGGCGCTCGGAGTCTTCCAGGAAGGTTTCCAGCAACTGCAGGTAGCCATCTTCCATAACCTCCTGCAGGTCGCTCAGGACCTTTTGATCGATATGCTCGTGTGTCACTTGCTCACTCCTTGATCAAGCTTGATTATGCCTCAATCGCCGAGGCCGCTCACCAACCGAACTCCACCCGCGCCCGCCGCCCCTGGTCGAGCCATTGAGCCTTGACGCCCAAGCGCTGTACCAACTGTAGCCCACGCCCACTGAAACCTTTTTCCGACGCGGGACGCGCCAAGACTTTCTCGATATCAAAACCCGTGCCACTGTCGCTGATTTCAACTGTCAGACGACCACCTGTTGCCATGGGTTCCACCCTCAGCGCGATTTGCACGAAGCCCTCGGACAATGCCGCCAGGCGCCGACCGCGTTCGCGGTAGTACTCGGCAAACCCCTCGGCATCCTGCTTGAGCCGTGAGTCCAGGCCCAACACCCCGTGCTCCAGCGCATTGGAATACAGCTCACCGAGCACACTGTGCAACACTCCGCTGCTGGGACGCAGACCATGGATTTCCTGGAGGAACTGCAACAGATAAGGCACCGGGTTGAAGCGCTTCAGGCTGTCGGCATGCAGCACCAGCGACAACGACCAATCCAGCGGACTGGAGCGACCGCTGTCGGAATACACCGGCGCCACAGGTGCCAGGCCACCAGGTTCGGCCATACGGATATCGCACAGGCTGATGTCGTCTCGCGGCACACCACCAAAGCGCTCCAGCGCCTGCATCACTTCATCGAACAGTCGCTCAGGGTCGCGGTTGGCCGCCAACACCTCACGCAAGCGCTCCACACCAAACAATCGATCCGTCGCATCGCTGGTATCGACCACGCCATCGGACAGCAGGAACAATCGCTCCCCCGCTGCCAGCGGCAGTATGTCGGTGCGGTCGTCAAAATGCTCGGGCGCCAGGATGCCCAGCGGCAAGTGCCGGGATTGCAGCACCGACAGCACCTCGCCGGCGGCCGACAAACGATAGCCATCGGGCATGCCACCGTTCCACACCTCGACCGTGCCACGCTCGAAACTCAGGTTCAGCAGCAGCGCACAACAGAACATGTCCACCGGCAGGATGCGCTTGAGCTTGGCGTTCATCTCGCGCAGCGTCTCGACCAAACCATAGCCCTTGGCGGTCATGCCATAGAACACCTCGGCCAGGGGCATCGCCCCCACGGCCGCCGGCAGGCCGTGACCGGTGAAATCACCCAGCAGCACATGCATGTCGCCCGAAGGCGCGAACGCAGCCAGCAGCAGATCGCCGTTGAACAATGCGTAGGGCGACTGCAGGTAGCGGATGTTGCTGCTTCTCAAGCAACCGGAATGGGCGACCTTGTCGAACACCGCTTTGGCTACGCGCTGCTCGTTGAGCAGGTGATGGTGATGCCGGGCCAGTTCGTCGCGCTGCTCCAGCACCGTTGCCTGCAGCCGACGCAGACGATCCATGGCGCCGATCTTGGCAGCCAGAATCACTGCGCTATAGGGCTTGGCCATGAAATCGTCGCCGCCGGCTTCCAGGCAACGCACCAGCCCTTGCTCCTCGTTCATCGAGGTGAGGAAGATGATCGGTATCAGCGCTTCACCGGCCATGGCCTTGATCCGTCGCGCCGCCTCGAATCCATCCATCACCGGCATCAAGGCGTCGAGCAGCACCAGGTCCGGCCTCTCTTCGGCGAACAGCGCAACGGCCTGCTCGCCGTTTTCGGCAGTGACCACCTCGTGCCCCTGGCGCCGCACGATCTGCGCGAGCAGCAAGCGGTCCGCGGCACCGTCCTCGGCGATCAGCACCCTCAATCCCTGTTCGGCGGGCATGAACGGCCTCAGCTGACGTCGAACAATTTTTCGAAGTTGGAAATGGCGAGGATCTTGCGCACATCAGAACTGGTATTGATCACTTTGATATCCGAGTGGTCACCACCGGCGTGATCGCGCAACAGCAGCAGCATGCCCAGTGCGGAGCTGTCCAGGTACGTCGCATCCTTGAGATCCACCACGACCGAGTCCGGGGCCGGGTGCTGGCGCTCGTAGGCGTCACGAAATTCCTGATGCTTGCCGAAATCGAAACGGCCCTTGACCTTGATCGTCAGCTGCTTTTCGTCCGGTGAAAAATCAGTTTCGACTGCCATGCGTGCGATTCCTTCGATGATGGCTACGACTCAGGAAGGTTTAGCAGCAGCCCGGCTGGGCCGCAAGCGCAGCGGCTTTGAGCGGTGTCAGCCTGGAAAATGATTCTGCCTGGGCAAGCGCTGTGACAGCTCGTCGAGCAGCTTCTGCTCACGCTTGTCTTCGGCCCGGCGGGCTTCGTCCAGGTAACGCTGCACCAGCTTGCGCAGACCCTCGACCCGGGCGTAGGCCTGTTGCCAGGCGTCGCGGGCATTCTTGAGGTTGTTCTGGTGCCAGGTCAGGCTCTGGCGTTGCTGGGTCATGGCCGTTTCCAACTGCCCCAGAAAGCGCTGATAGTTGACCAACCAACTGCCGCCAACGCCCTGGCTGCCGCGGTTGATCCACTGCAACTGGTAGTCCTCGCGAAAACGCTCAAGCTCGGCGAGCTTGGCCTGTGCCTGGGCCACCAGTTGCTGGAAGTGGCCCATGCGCTGGACAGCCTTGCGCTCGGCTTCCTCGGCCATCTCCACCACCGGCGACAGGCGCGCGGCACGACTGGGCAGGGCCATGGCCTATCAGCCGCCCGCCGGCGGGGCGAACACCGCGCCCAGCTGCTCGCCGCTCTCGGCCATGCCGACACTTTCGTCCAGCCCCTGGCGCAAGAACGCCACCAGCTTGGACTGCAAGGCAATGGCCAGGTCGGTTTCCGGATCGCCACCGGCCACGTAGGCACCCACGCTGATCAGGTCGCGACTCTGCGACAGGCGCGACCATAGTTGCTTGAACTTCTGCGCCTGGCGCAGATGGTCGGCATCCACCACCTGCGGCATCACCCGGCTGATCGAAGCCTCGATGTCGATCGCCGGATAATGCCCTTCCTCGGCCAGGCGCCGGGACAGCACGAAGTGTCCGTCCAGCACCCCACGTGCCGAATCGGCGATCGGGTCCTGCTGGTCGTCCCCCTCGGAAAGCACGGTATAGAACGCAGTGATCGAACCACCCCCCGCCTCACCATTACCCGCGCGCTCGACCAACTTGGGCAACTTGGCGAACACCGACGGCGGATAGCCACGGGTGGCGGGCGGCTCGCCGATGGCCAGGGCGATTTCCCGCTGCGCCTGGGCAAAACGGGTCAACGAATCCATCAACAACAGGACATTCTTGCCCTTGTCACGGAAATACTCGGCGATGCGCGTGCAATACATGGCTGCGCGCAGTCGCATCAGCGGTGCATCGTCGGCCGGCGAAGCGACTACCACCGAGCGCTTGAGCCCTTCCTCGCCAAGGATGTGCTCGATGAACTCCTTCACCTCGCGGCCCCGCTCACCGATCAGGCCGACCACGATGATGTCGGCCTTGGTGAAGCGGGTCATCATGCCCAGCAGCACCGACTTACCGACACCGGTACCGGCGAACAGACCCAGCCGCTGGCCGCGACCGACAGTCAGCAGGCCGTTGATACTGCGGATACCCACATCCAGCGGCTGACTGATCGGATCACGGTTGAGCGGGTTGATCACCGGGCCATCCAGCGGCACCCAGTCCTCGGCCTTCATCCCGCCCTTGCCATCGAGGGCACGGCCGGCGCCATCGAGCACCCGTCCAAGCATGCTCATGCCCATGGGCAGGCGGCCGCTGTCGTCCAGCGGCACAACCCGCGCACCGGGGGCGATACCGGCGATACTGCCGACCGGCATGAGAAAGACCTTGCTGCCGGCAAAGCCCATCACTTCGGCCTCGACCTGTACCGGGTGGTAGCTGTCGTCGTTGATCACCATGCAGCGGCTGCCCACTGCGCCGCGCAAGCCCTCGGCTTCGAGGGTGAGACCGACCATGCGCAGCAGACGGCCCTCGACCACCGGCTGCTCCGGCAGATTCACCGCCTCGGCATAGCCGGCCAGGCGCTTGGCGAAACTGGTGCGTTCAAGGCGCATCGGGGCTGTCCAGGTCGACCGACAGATCCGGCGCAGCAGGATGCAGTGATTGGTCGTGGGTCTGCTCGAACAACTGCGCCACGGCCTTCTCCATGCGGGTTTCCATGGTGGCATCGATGCGGCTGTGAGCCGTCTCGATGCGACAACCGCCTGGCAGCAGCGACTCGTCTTCAAGCAGCTTCCAGCTTTCCTCGTGGCGTTCGCGCAGGGCCTTGGCCAGCTCGAAATCCTGCGGATTGAGGTGGATGCGGATATTGTCTGCGCCCATCGGCAGCAGTTTCAGCGCCTCGCGCAACACATGAGTGATCTGGCTGGAATCGCTGGCCAACTCGCGACCGATCACCTGACGGGCGACATGGGCGACCAGGTGCACGAGGGACTTCTCGATCTGGGTATCCTGCTCGGCGATGGGCTCGAGCAGGTTGGCCATCAATTGCTCCAGGCTCGCCAGCTTGGCCGTCAGGGCCTCTTCGGCCTCCTGGCGCACCTTGAGCTGCGTGCTGTGGAAACCCTCGCGCTCGCCGGTGGCGAAGCCTTCGTTGTAGGCCTCCTGGCGAATCGCTTCGAGCTCTTCGAGGGTCAGCGGCTGGACTTCCTCCAGCGGCACTTCCTCGACTTCCTCGACCACCTCGGGCTCAGGTTCAGGTGCAGGCTCGGGCTCCGGATCGAAGCTGGGCAATGCCCATATATCGACGCCCTCGAGGTCGCGGGCGCGGATCAGGTCGCTGGGATGTTCTTTGGTGGACATGCTGTCATGTTCTCGAAACCATGTTCAGCCAACGCGATCCCCGTGGGAGCGGGCTTGCCCGCGAATGCGTCAGCAGGAGCAACGCGTGGCCTGACCTGGCGCCTTCGCGGGCAAACCCGCTCCCACAGGGTCAGCGCCAGTCAGAACGGTGCGCGAAATCGCTTAGATCATTTCCTCGGCACCCTTGCCACCGAGCACGATCTCGCCGGCCTCGGCCATGCGTCGAGCGATGGTGAGGATTTCCTTCTGCGCCGTTTCCACATCGCTGACCCGCACCGGCCCCTTGGCCTCCAGGTCGTCGCGCAGCAGTTCCGAAGCACGCTTGGACATGTTCTTGAAGATCTTGTCCTTGACCTTCTCGTCCGCGCCCTTGAGCGAGACCACCAGCACGTCCGAGGACACCTCGCGCAGCAGCGCCTGGATACCACGGTCGTCGACGTCGGCCAGGTTGTTGAAGACGAACATCAAGTCTTCGATCTGCTCGGACAGGTCGCTGTCGATATCGCGGATCGCATCCATGAGCTGGCCTTCCACAGAGCTGTCGAGGAAGTTCATGATGTCGGCAGCGCGCTTGATGCCACCCAGGGTGGTGCGCGCAGCATTGGAGTTGCCCGAGAACTGCTTCTCGAGGATCTGGTTGAGCTCCTTGAGTGCCGCCGGCTGCACGGTGTTCAACGAGGAGACGCGCAGGACGATGTCCAGGCGCACCTTGTGGTCGAAATTGCTCAGCACTTCACCGGCCTGGTCGGGGTCGAGGTAGGCGACCACGATGGCCTGGATCTGCGGGTGCTCATAGCGGATGACATCGGCCACGGCACGCGGCTCCATCCACTTCAGGCTGTCCAGGCCACTGGTGTTGCCACCGAGCAGGATGCGGTCGATCAGGCCGTTGGCCTTGTCCTCGCCGAGCGCCTGGTTGAGCATCTTGCGGATATAGCCGTCGGAGCCGACGCCCAGGCTGGTCTGGTCGCCGACGATCTCGACGAACTCGCTCATGACCTGCTCGACCTGCTCGCGGTGCACGTTGCCCATCTGCGCCATGGCGACGCCAACCCGCTGCACTTCCTTGGGCCCCATGTGCCGCAGGACCTGGGCTGCATCGGTCTCGCCCAGGGACAGCAGGAGAATCGCCGCCTTGTCGACGCGGCTCAGCTTGGCGGTAACGGCTCGGTTGTCACTCATCGGCGTTGATCCACTCTTTCACGACCTGGGCGACACGGCCCGGGTCTTCGGCCACCAGGCCCTTGATTGCGTTCAGTTGCGCCTCATAGCCTTCGCTCGGGCTTGGCAACAGGATACTGCTCGGCCCGCCAAGGCTGACGCGGTCGTTGCCCAGTTCGCCGTCCAGGCCGATCATGCCGCCCAGTTCCATGTCACTGTCGGTGGCCGCGCTCTTGCCGCCACCGGTGATGTTGTTGAGCACAGGGCGCAGCACGCCGAACACCAGCACCAGGATGAACACCACGCCCAGCACTTGCTTGATGATGTCCCAGAACCAGGGCTGCGAGTAGAACGGGATGTCGGCGAGCACTTCGCCACGGTCGGCGGAGAACGGCACGTTCATCACGGTCACGCTGTCGCCGCGGCTGGCATCGAAGCCGACCGCATCCTGCACCAGGCGGGTAAAGCGCGACAGGTCCTCGGCGCCCCAGGGCGCGCGGGTGGTCTCGCCGTTGGCATCGACCTTGACCTGATCGTCCACGACCACGGCCACCGACAGGCGGGTCAGGCGACCTTGCTGCTGGCGGGTATGGCTGATGGAGCGGTCCAGTTCGAAGTTCTTGGTGCTCTGCTGACGCTTGTCGGACGGATACGGCGCAAGCATCGGCTGGCCGGTGGCCGGGTCCATGATCTGCTGGCCGTTGGCATCGACCAGCGGCTGGCCGGGGGCGATGGCACCGGCCGGGGTACCGGTTCCGGCAGCGTTCTCAGGTGCAGCAGCACCGGCTGGCGGCTGGTTGCTCAGCGCGCCGGGAACACCCTGCGGGCCCTGGCTGCTGGCACGTTGCTCGTTGACCGACTGCTCGCTGCGCAGCGCCGGCTGGTCAGGGTTGAACTGCTCGGAGGTGGACTCGACGGCGTTGAAGTCGACGTCGGCGGAGACCTCGGCCTTGTAGCGGTCGTTGCCCAGCACCGGCTGCAGGATGTTGTGCACACGCTGGGTGAGCAGGCCTTCCATGCGGCGGGTGTAGTCGAACTGCTTGCCGGCCATGGTCAGCGAGGTGTCCTGCAACTGATCGGAGAGCAGATTGCCCTTCTGGTCGACCACGGTGACCTGCGACTTGTCCAGTTCCGGCACGCTGGTGGCGACCAGGTTGACGATGGCCATCACCTGACCGGCTTCCAGGTTGCGGCCTGGGAACATTTCGACCAGTACCGAAGCGCTCGGGCGGCGCTCGTCACGCACGAACACCGAGCTTTTCGGAATGGCCAGGTGCACGCGAGCAGCCTTGATGTTGTTCAGGCTAGAGATGGTACGCGCCAATTCGCCTTCCAGGCCGCGACGGTAACGGGTCGCCTCCATGAACTGGCTGGTGCCCAGGCCCTGGTCCTTGTCGAGGATCTCGAAACCGATGTTGCCATCGCTTGGCGCCACGCCGGCGGCGGCCAGTTTCATGCGGGCACGGGAGAGGTCATCGGCCTTGACCAGCAGCGCGCCGGAATTGGGTTCGACGGTGTAGGGAATATCAGCGGCGGCCAGGGTTTCCATGACCTGCTTGGTGTCCATGCCGGCCAGGCTGCCATACAGCGGACGGTAGTCCGGCTGCTGCGACCAGAGCACCACGGCAAAGCCGATGGCCACGCTGGCAGCCAGCCCGACCAGCAGGCCGACCTGACGCAGCATGGGCATCTGCGAGATGTTTTCCAGGAACGCCATGCCGAACAGCGGCGGCTTGGCCACGGGCGGGCCACTCTTGGCGGGGGCGTTATCGACGACTGCTTCGGCCATGACTCAATTCGTCCTCAAACCGGCATCTGCATGATGTCCTGGTACGCCTGGACCAGCTTGTTGCGCACTTGGGTCAGGGCCTGGAACGACACGCTGGCCTTCTGCGAGGCGATCATCACGTCGGTGAGGTCGACACCGCTCTTGCCGATCTCGAAGGCGTTGGCCAACTGGCTCGATGCCTGCTGGGTATCGCTGACCTTGTTGATGGCCTGGCCGAGCATGTCGGCAAAGCTGCTCTGGCCCGGGGCGAGCTCAGGCGCAGCGGCGACCTTGGGCAGCGACATGGCATCGGCCTGCATCGCGCGCATGTCCAACATCAGACGATTGAATTCAACACCTTGGCTCATGAACTTCTCTCTCCGGCGGCCGCATTTTTTTGACACTGATGCAGCGGGTAAAACGGTTAAAGCAACAAAGGTGCCAGCCTTCGTAAAGTCGCTCCGCAAAGGCACTTACCCGTACAGGCTGGCCTCGACATCCATCCCCGCATCGCGCATCTGCGCCAGCTTGTAGCGCAGCGTACGCGGGCTGATGCCCAACCGTTCGGCAGCCTCCTTGCGACGCCCACGTTCGGCGCGCAAGGTATCGATGATCATCTGGAACTCATGACGACGCATATCGTCGCCCAGGCCACTGGACTCAGAAGCCGATTCGAGCGATGATGGCTCTGTGATATCACTGCTTGCTGGTGACAAGGGAATGGCGCCAGCCAGACAGAAATCCGCCGCCTCGATCACCCCACCCTGCTGCAGGATCAGCGCTCGCTGCAGCGCGTTGTCCAGCTCGCGCACGTTGCCAGGCCATGCGTGCGCCTGCAGGCATGTCCGCGCCTCGGCCGACAGGCGAACCGGCGCGTGCTTCATCTTGCCGACATGCTTGGCCAGCAGGCGCTCGGCCAGCGGCAGGATATCGGCGCTGCGCTCGCGCAGTGGGCGCCAGGCCAGCGGGAAGACCGAAAGGCGGTAGTACAGGTCTTCACGGAAGCGCCCGGCAGCGACTTCGCCAGCCAGGTCACGGTTGGTGGTGGCCAGCACGCGAATGTCCAGGCTGATCGGCTTGCGCCCGCCGACCCGCTCGACCTCCCGCTCCTGCAGCACGCGCAGCAGCTTGGCCTGCAGGCCCAGTGGCATTTCGGAAATCTCGTCGAGCAACAGGGTGCCGCCATCGGCTTGCTCGAACTTGCCCGCCTGGGCCGCGATGGCACCAGTGAACGCGCCTTTTTCGTGACCGAACAGCGTAGCTTCGAGCATGTTGTCTGGAATCGCCGCACAGTTGATCGCCACGAATGGCTGCGCGGCGCGCGCCGAGCGCTGATGAATGTAACGCGCCAGCACTTCCTTGCCGGTCCCCGACTCGCCCGAGATCAACACGGTGGAGTCGCTGCGTGCCACGCGGGCAGCCAGCTCGAGCAGCTGCCGACTGGCCGGCTCACTGGCCACCGGCCCCTCGTCTTCGGCACCCAGGTGCCCCGCGGCATGACGATCGACCAGACTCAGCAACGCCTTGGGTTCGAACGGCTTGACCAGGTAGTCGGCAGCGCCCTGGCGCATCGCCTCCACCGCACGCTCCACTGCAGCGTGCGCAGTCATCAGCAGCACGGGCAGTTGCGGGTGGTGACGACGCAGTTGCGCAAGCAGTTGATGGCCATCCATCCCCGGCATGTTCACATCACTGACCACCAGCCCGAAGGCCTCTTCGGCCACGGCGTCCAGCGCCTCTTCTGCACTGCCCACGGCGCGGTAGTCGAATCCGCCGATCTCCGGTATCGCCCAACGCCTGGCGCAAGGCACGATCGTCCTCGACCAACAAAACCTTGACCATCACTGCGCCTCCGTCGATTGTCCGTTGATCAGCGGCAGCACCACCCGCACGCAAGTGCCGCGCCCGACCTTCGAGCGCAGCTCAAGGCTGCCCTGATGCGCCTTGACCACCGCCTTGACCACCGCCAGGCCGAGGCCGGTACCGGTGGCCTTGGTCGTCAGAAACGGCTCGCCCAGGCGCGCCAGCAACTGCGCGTCGATCCCGCTGCCAGCGTCACTGACGCACAGGTGCAGGCTCTGCCCGCGGCGCAACAGGTGTACTTTCAGGCGCGCGGGCTCCGAGCTTGCCTGCAGCGCGTTCTCGATCAGATTGAGCAAGGCGCCGACCAGGGTGTCGCGATTGCACAGCAACTCGCCCAAGTGCGTATCGCACTGCCAGCGCACCGCATGCCCCTGCACATGGGACTGCGCAGCCTGTTGCAGCGCCTGGAACAATGCCTTTGGGGTCAGCCGGTCATTGAGCGGCAACTCACCACGGGCGAACACCAGCATGTCGCGCACCTGATGCTCCAGCTCGTGCAGACGCTCCTTCAGACTGCCGGCGAAGCGCTGACGGGTTTCCAGAGCCAGGCCGCCCTGGTCGTCGGCCAGATGGCTGGCATAAAGCATGGCCGCCGACAGGGGCGTGCGAATCTGATGCGCCAGCGAGGCGACCATGCGCCCCAACGACGACAGACGCTCGTGACGCGCCAGTTGCCCCTGCAGGCGACGGGTTTCGGTCAGGTCGTTGAGCAGCACCAACTGACCGGGCTCGGCATCCAGCGAACGGGTGGCAATGGACAAGCGTCGACCGTCACGCAGCGACACCTCGTGGCCGTCATCCTCTCGCGGCGCGAAGCTGCGAGCGATGACCTGGCGCCAGAGTTCACCGACCAACGGCGCACCGAGCAACTCACAGGCGGCAGGGTTGGCTTCGCGCACATAGCCCTGGCCGTCGATGACGATCACGCCGCCAGGCAGCAGATCCAGCAAATGCTGCAGGCGGTTGGCCAGACGCTCCTTTTCACCCAGCTCGGCCATGCGCTGTGCGCTGACCACCTCCAGCTCGCCCTTGAGCTCGCTGACGCGGGCCTCGAGCATGTTGTACGACTCACTGAGCTGGGAGGAAACCTGGTTGAACAGGGCGAACGCCTGCTCGAGCCCCTGTCGACTTTCCTGTTCGACCGGGGTGCGTCCCTGCTGCTCAGGGGCTCGGGAGATGTGGGCGGCCTGGGGCATCGTGCTCTCTCGCATGGCTGACCGTCATAAAAACGGTACTTTGCCTGCGGTGTAGCAATAGCCGTGCCGGGGATGAGGTTTCTGAAAACACGCCAGCCCCTTGCAGGCGCAACGCGAGGTTGCGCCTGCAAGGGGCTGAGCTTCAGTCTTCGGCCTGGTCTTCGCCGCCCTGGCGACTCATGCCGTACTTGCGCATCTTCTCGACAAGCGTGGTTCGACGGATGCGCAGGCGTTCGGCGGCGCGGGCAACGATGCCATTGGCGTCGTCCAGTGCTTGCTGGATCAGCCCCTGCTCAAGGCTGCCGAGATAGTCCTTCAGGTCCAGGCCTTCCGGCGGCAGCATGGCATGGCTGGAGAAGTTCGGCGCATGGCCGTTGATCGCCACGCGCTCTTCGAGATCGCTGCGCAAGCTGTCGACCAACTGCTCGTCTTCGTCATCGACGTAGCGGAATTTTTTCGGCAGCTCTGCAACGCCGATCACCCCGTACGGATGCATGATCGCCATACGCTCGACCAGGTTGGCCAGCTCACGGACGTTGCCCGGCCAGCCATGCCGGCACAGCGACATGATCGAGGCCGAGTTGAAACGGATGGAGCCGCGCTTCTCGTGCTCCATGCGCGAGATCAGCTCGTTCATCAGCAGCGGAATGTCCTCGACACGCTCGCGCAGCGGCGCCATTTCGATGGGGAAGACATTCAGGCGATAGTACAGGTCTTCGCGGAAGGTCCCCTCCTCGATCATGGTCTCGAGGTTTTTGTGGGTCGCCGCGATGATGCGCACGTCGATGCTCTGGGTCTTGTTGCTGCCAACCCGCTCGAAGGTACGCTCCTGCAGCACGCGCAGCAGCTTGACCTGCATCGGCAACGGCATGTCGCCGATCTCGTCGAGGAACAGGGTACCGCCGTTGGCCAGCTCGAAACGCCCCGCACGGCTGGTGATCGCGCCAGTGAAGGCGCCCTTCTCGTGTCCGAACAGCTCGCTTTCGAGCAGCTCGGCAGGGATCGCCCCGCAATTGACCGGCACGAAAGGCGCTTCACGGCGCTTGGAGTGATAGTGCAGGTTGCGCGCCACCACTTCCTTGCCCGTGCCGGACTCACCGAGGATCAGCACGCTGGCATCGGTGTCGGCCACCTGCTGCATCATCTGCCGCACATGCTGGATCGCACGACTGGTGCCAACCAGGCTGCGGAACAGGTTGGGTTCGCGCTGACGACCGCGCTCACGCGCCTGGTCGTACATCTCACGGTAGACCTGGGCGCGGTGCAGCGAATCGAGCAACTGGCTATAGCTGGGCGGCATCTCCAGGTTGGACAGCACGCGCCGGCGCAGGTCTTCAGGGAACTCGGCAGAAGAAATTTCACCTAGAAGCAGAACTGGAAGGAACTCATCCCACGCAGCCACTGTCTTAAGCAGGCCCAGGACACTTGCCGGTGCATTCACAGCCCCGATCAGCACACACAGGACTTCCCTGCTCGAAGACAACGCCTCTACCGACTGCTGCCAGTCCGCACTGGAGCAGGAGAGGTTCTCTTCGCCGAGAAAATTCAGGACCACCGCCAGATCGCGGCGGCGTTCGCTGTCGTCATCGATCAGGAGGATCTTGGTTTCACGCCACATTCAATACTAACTTCCCTAGTCATATCGGCGCCCGCAGGCGTGCTCGACATCATTCCGACTGAAATGGTCAGTGTTCGGACGTCTGAAATTTCGAAAACAGCCACTAGTTAAGTCAAAAAACAGCACACAGTCAAATTAATGGCGCGCAGCTTCTTGCATTGCCCAGCGATCAGCTGAACAGATGGTATACCTTTGTCGCGTTTTTTGCCTGACGGATCTGCGTCATCTCGTCGACTATCGATTGACGTTCACCACTTGCAAATTCAATCAATTGCCGATACACCGCCAGCAATTCATCCAGACTGCTCCTGACCTGCGCATCGTTTTCCTGCGCTTCGGCCAGGATATCCTCGACGCACACGCGACATGCCAGGTCGAGCTTGCCCACCGCATCCCAGTCGCGCTCAGCGAACGCTGCCAGCAAGGCATCGCGGGTCTCTTCGATACGTGCAATCACTTCGCTCATGTGCGCCTCCTGGAATTACTCTGCCGGCACCTGTTCGCCGATGGCGTCCCAGCCTTCCTTGACCGTGATCAGCAGGCGCGCCACTTCGTCGATGATCGCCGGGTCACTGTGGACGTTGGCTTCGATCAGGCGACGGCTCATGTACTGGTACAGGTTGTCGAGGTCGGTCAGGCTGTCGGCGTGATTCTCCAGATCCAGCCCTTCGCGCAGGCCGCCAATGATGTCGATGGCCTTGCCGATCAGAATGCCCTTCTGGGCGACGTCCTTGCGCGCGATGGCGCCCTTGGCTTGGGCCATTCGGTCAAGACCGCCCTGCATCAGCATCTGCACCAGACGGTGCGGACTGGCTTCGGAAGTCTGCGCAGCACCGTTGACTTTCTGGTACTGCCGAAGGGCCAACATCGGGTTCATGGAACTACCTCATTGCAGCGAAAAGGTTGCGTATACCTGCTGTATCGCCAGCTCGTCAAAAAACTTTAGCCATGAAACACAAAGCCCGGGACACCTGCAAGGTGTCACCGGGCTTTTGCCGCCGCTTAGCGATCAGCCTTTCTTGGCCTGGGCATTCATCGCATCGAAGATCGAGACGATCTGCTCGCCCTGCTTCTTCATCAGGCCCAGGGCGGTGTCGAGCGCTGCGTACTTCTTGGTCAGCGAGGTGGTCAGCAGCTCGGTACGACGGTCCAGCGCAGCCTGCTGGTCCTGCAGGTTCTTGGTCACCTTGTCGAGCGCCGACTTGCGCGAATCCAGCGAACCGCCGGTCTTGACGTAGGGATCGAGGGCCTTGGTCATCCGGTCGAAAACGCCACCGTCGGCACTGAACAGTCCCTGAATCTCCGAGCCAAGCTTCTTGTCGTTCAGTGCCGCGGTGAACTTGGTGCTGTTGAACTCGAGCGTGCCGTCTTTCTGGGTGTTGATACCCAGCTGGCTGAGGGTATTGAGCTGGGTGCCCGAACCGGCTTCGGCGATCACCTTGCCGATGTCGCTCAGCAAAGAGCGCGTGGTCGGATCGTTGGTCAACGGGCCCAGGCTGGTCACGTTACCGGAAGAGTCCTTGGTCGGTGTCGTCAGGGCGGTAACAGCCTTGCGCAGGGTGTTGTAAGCATCGACAAACGACTGAACCGATTTCTTCAGGCCATCGTTATCGAGCGTCACACTCACCTTGACCCCGGTCGCAGCGGTCGGCAGCGTAGTGCCGGTGAGCTCCAGGCTCAAGCCACTGATGGCGTTGTCCACGGTGTTCTTCGAGCTGGTCAGGTCCAGGCCGTCGATGGAGAACTTCGCATCCTGTGCCAGAGCAGTGATGTAGCCGCCGCTGGTCGGGGTCATCTGCTTGGTGCCATCGACCGCCAGCTCAGGGATGCCGCTGACGGAAATGTCGCTGCCCGCGCCGGTCGTCGTGGAGCCGAACACCAGGCGCGAACCACCGGCCTCGTTGATGATGTTGGCAGACAGCCCCTTCGCGCCGAGCTCCTTGTTGATCTGGTCGCGTACGGTCTGCAGGGTCGAACCTGCAGCGACGTTGATCTTGTAGTCCTTGCCGTTCTGGCTGATAGTCAGCTCGCCCTGGCTGATCGGCGAACTGGCGCCACCTGCGAACTGCTGGCTGGCAACCTTGGAACTGGTCGCCAGCTGACTGACGCGGATATCGTAGGTACCGGCAACCGCACTGTTGGTGGTCTTGATCTTGACCACGCTTTCGTTGGCGGAAGTACCGGCAAAGGCGTTGAAGGAAGGCGCATCCTTGTCGTTGAGCTTCTTCATGGCATCCTGGAACGCCGTGAGAGCGCTACGCAGGGAGCCGATGCCCGAGAGGATCGCCGAGTTATTGCTCGACTGCCGAGCAATCTGGTTGGACTTGGCCGAAGTATCGGACTTCACCAAGGCATCGACGATCTTGCTGATCTCGAGGCCGTAGCCCACGCCTGTGCTAGGAGTAATTGCTGCCATGTCCTGCCCCTCTCTTCAACGCGCCCGCCTCGCTCCTGCAAGGCCGGCATGATTCGTAACGCGCAATGCTCGCCGCCGGTCAGACCTTGGCGTTGAACAGTACACTTTTGACATCGCGCAGGCTTTCGGCGATCCGCAGGGCCTCCTCGGAGGGAATCTGACGGATCAGCTCGCCGGTTTCGCTGGCGATGACCTTGACGACAATCTTGCCGGATTCTTCATCCGTGGAAAACTCAAGATTACGTCGGGTTTCTTTCAGGAATTGCTCGATCTGCGAGACGGCGTTCTTGACGTTGTCAGTGTCGTGCACCTTGACCGCGTCCTTCTTGCCACCCTCGGCGGATGCTTCCAACGGCCGCGAGACCGGCTTGTCGGCAACCTGCTCGGCCGAACGTGCGGCCGGATAAGACAGGTTCAGCTTGACGCTCATGTCCATGTCCACCACCTCGTAATGAAAAGGCGGGGGAGCGCCGCAAGTGCACTCCCCCGCCAGCAGCTATCAGGCAGATTAGCCCAGCAGCTTCAGAACTGCCGACGGCAGCTGGTTGGCCTGGGCCAGAACCGAGGTCGAAGCTTGCTGCAGGGTCTGCTGCTTGGTCAGCTGGGCAGTTTCGGCAGCGAAGTCGGTGTCCTGTACACGGCCACGAGCAGCTTCGGCGTTCTCGTTGATGTTCTGCAGGTTGTTGATGGTGCTGGTCAGACGGTTCTGAGCGGCACCCAGGTCAGCACGGTTGGTGTTGATTGCCTGCAGGGCAGCGTCGATTGCGCTGATGGCGGCGGTGAAGGTCTGCTCGGCGGCGGTGCTGTTGGCACCGGTGATGCTCTTGCCAGCCAGGGCGGTCAGCGCAGCGCCAGTACCGGTGGTTTTCATCGCGGCGCTGAGAGTCACGGTGATCTGGTTGGCAGAGCCGGAGTTGGAGCCGACCTGGAAGGTCATGACGCCAGCGGTACCGTCCAGCAGGTTCTTGCCGTTCAGCTGGGTGGAGTCGGCGATACGGTCGATTTCCGACAGCATCGACTGGAACTCTTTGTCCAGAGCGTCACGGTCTTGCTGGCTGTTGGAGTCGTTTCGGGACTGGACGGCCAGTTCACGCATACGCTGCAGGATGTTGGTCTGCTCTTGCATCGCGCCTTCAGCGGTCTGGGCGATGGAGATACCGTCGTTGGCGTTCTTGATAGCCATGGTCTGACCGCGGATCTGCGAGGTCATGCGGGTAGCGATCTGCAGGCCGGCGGCGTCGTCTTTGGCGCTGTTGATTTTCAGGCCGGACGACAGACGGGTCATCGAGGTGCTCAGAGCGTCGGAAGCGCGGCTCAGGTTTTTCTGAACGCCCAGAGAGGTGGTGTTGGTGTTAACGGTCAAAGCCATGACGAATTCCTCGTTGGATTGGGTACTGCGGCTTCCGGCCCTGGCGTTTGCCGGGTGTGTGGCCTAGAGAACCTTCGTAATGGTTATCGTCGTCGTGGCGGTTTGCTTTAGGGGGTTTTGCGAATATTTTTAGTGGCACGCTGCCACCCCAATGAAATCAAGGGTTTGACGCCAGAAATACAGCGTTCGCCCGGACCCGCAGAACTGCCAATAGACCGCAGAAATGCAAAAGCGCCGAACGGTTACCCGTGCGGCGCTTTTGCAGATGCAGCGACAATGCTCAATCAGTGCGTTCGATGATCGCCGAACCCCACGACAAGCCGACGCCAAAGCCACTGAGGGCAACACGCTTGTGGGTCGAACCCAGCACATGCTTCTCCAGCAGCAACGGAATGCTGGAGGAAACGGTGTTGCCGGTCTCGACCATGTCCTTGACGAACTTGCCCTTGTGCGCGCCCTCATCGAAGCGCGCCGACACCGCATCGACGATGGCCGCGCTGCCCTGATGCAGGCAATACAGGTCGATGTCGTCAGCCTTGAGCTGGCTGGCCTCGAGCAACTGGTTCAGGTGCGCCGGCACCTTGACCAGGGCGAAGTTGTAGACCTGACGACCGTTCATGAAGAACTTGCCATCGGTGGTGCGCAGGTGCTCGGCACCGGCACCGTCGCTACCGAACAGCGACTTGCCCAGTTGCCAGGCCGCGCCCTCGCCCATCCAGGTGGCGGTGGCGGCATCACCGAACAGCATGGTGGTATTGCGGTCTTCAGGGTCGACGATCTTCGAGTACGGATCGGCGGTGATCAGCAGGCCGTTCTTCAGGCCCGCAGCTTCCATGAAGCCCTTCATCGCGTACAGGCCGTAGACATAGCCCGAGCACCCGAGCGAAACGTCGAACGCCGCAACATGGGTCGCAAGCCCCAGCTTGTGCTGGACGATGGCTGCGGTGTGCGGCAGGCCCTCGGCGTCGCCATTCTGGGTGACGACGATCACCGCATCGATGCTGGCAGGGTCGAGCGAAGGATTGGCGGCGAACAGATTGCGCGCGGCCTCGACACACAGGTCGGAAGTTTCCTGCTCGCTGTCCTTGCGCGGCAAGAACGTGGAGCCGATCTTGCCGAAGATGAAATCCTGGTCCTTGCCGAATTTTGCGCCCTGGGCGTAGTTGTCTACCCCTTGAGTCGGCAGGTAACTGGCGATGCTTTTAATGCCAATCATGTGGCTTCCCGTTCAATAACAGCGAAGTAGCCCACGGCGTACGCAACGACGAAACGCCAGGAAACACGGGACGCCCCTGTTCCTGACCACGTTTATGACTGCGCGACGGCGGCTCCTAGTTTGGACAATATACAGTGAAGATGCGCGAAGTGACTCTCAAGTCACGCGTTTTTTGTCGAATGGACACCGCAGCGTCACATCCTCACTGCGGGCCACCCCTCAATCGGGTAACCAGGCGCGGCGCCAGCTCTCCAGTCGCGCCCCTTCGAGCAGCCACTGCCCACGCACCGCCGCCTGCAACGCATCACCCAATGCCGCCGACGCGTCGCGGTCGGACATGTGCAGACGGATCGCCTGCAGCCACTCGTCGGGCTGGTTGCCCGCACGCGACAGCGGCAAGACATCGCCTGCGGCAAAGCCCGGCACTCGACTGCAGATCACCGGATGACCACAGGCCGCGTGCTGCAACACGCGCATGTCGCCAGAGCAGGCGTTTTCCATCGAGTCGGCCATGGGCACCAGGGCCAGATCGAGATTCAACGCCGCCAGGGCCTCGCCGAGACGCCCTGGCTCGACCGCTGGGTGCGACTCGCTGACGAATGGCTTCAAGCTCCCGGGACACTCCCCCAGCACCACCCACTCGACTTCACCCGACAAGGCCGGCACTACCTGTTCGAGCATCTCGTCGCCCCTGCCGGCGATCCAGCCAAGACGCGGCAAGTTTCCTGCGCGCCGCTCGCCCTTCAGGCGGCCCCAGCCGACCGGCAAGGCGCTCTCCAACACCCGGATATCGTGGTGCAGCCCCTGCAGCCGCTCGGCCAGCGCGGGGGTCGACACCAGCACCCGGTCAGCGTGCATCAACGCCGCCTGCAGGCGCTGCAGCAGATCCTCGCTGGACTGAAACTGTGCAAGCTCGGGATAACGGTCGAGCACCACCACTTTCAGCGCCCGGGAGAATGCACTCAGCCGACGCAGGGTCAGCAGCCCTGCATCATCCAGCGGTCGCTGCAGGATCACGCTGGTCGGGGCAAAACGCTCCAGCTCCACCGCAGACAACAGCCCGACGGTCGCGGCGCCGTCGAGCAACGCGTTTTCGCACATCGCACCCAGCGGATGGATCAGACGCGACAGAGCCTGCTCATCCTGCTCGGCAATGCAAGCCAACACCCGCGGCACCTTGCCGAGCAGCGGTCGCCAGCTCAGGTCATTGCTTTGCAGCACGAAACCTTGCCCGGCACGCAGCGAGAAATTGCCGTTGTAGGCCGGGTCATGTGCCAGACGCGGCAACCAGCGTGCATATAACGCGTCGTGCTGCTCTTCGTTGGCCAGCGCATCGCGTGGCGCATCCAGCAGCAAGCGCGCATGCGGCGTCCAGACATTCAGATAGCCGGCCTGATGCAGCTTCAGGCACAGGTCGACATCGGCCCAGGGCGCCAGCAACTCGCTGGCATCGAAGCCACCTGCCTCGTGAAACAGTTCGCGCCGCAACATCAGGCACTCGCCACCGACAGCAGCGAAGTTCTGCTCCAGCGCCAGGCGCGCCATGTAGCCTGCAGACTGCGCAGGCAGACCGGCGAACGCCGCCCCCACCGAGCCGTCGATCCCCAGCAGCAGGCCGGCCTGGCGTACCGTGCCGTCACCGGCCAGCAACTTGCCGCCGACCGCACCGACTTCGGGGCGCTGGGCATGATTGAGCAGCGCCGGTAACCAGTTGCCATCGAGCACCGCGGCGCGGCCGTCGAGCCAGACCAGATAATCACCCCGCGCCTCCTGGGCAGACGCGTTGCACAACGCAGCCCAAGGCTGACCAGGCATGTAGCGCAGCACCTGAAAGCGCCCTTCGCCGATCTGCCCGACCATGTCCAGCCATTCGAGCAGCGCCGGGTCTTCGCTGCCCGCCTCGATCAGCAACACCTCGAACTGCTCATGGGCGGTGTGCGTCAGCAGGGTTTCCAGGCAACGCTGGAAGTCGACCAGTTGTCCGCGCAACGGCACCATGATGCTCACGGACGCGACATGTGCATGGCCGTAGTCGATGCGATAACCACCCGGCACGTCGTCAAGGGCGAAGACCCGCGCCCGTTCATAGCCGCGCAGGCGCAGGTGATGCTCGATGACCGCCTGCTCGTCGGCACAGGCCGCCAGCGGCCCGCCATTGCCGATCAACAGAGGCTCGGCGACATGCATGACACTGCCCAACCCGCGCTCAAGCAACAAACTCAACTGAAGGCCAAGTTCGAAGGCTCGCCCGCAGTCGCTGGCGAACCCTGCCGCCAGCGCCTCGCGCCGATAGATCCAGTGCCGCGACAGGCTGCCCGGCATGGCCAGCAGCAGGTCCAGGTTAAGGTCCGGGCGCAGCGCCAGCTCGATTTCCCCTCCCTCGCGGCGCAGCCCTTCGTCGGCGTACACCGCCTGACAGTCATCGGCCGCATCGAGCAACCGCACCGCCAGCGCCAGCAGCCCGCTGGCGACGAAGGTCTCGCCAGCCTCGACCAGCAGGTACCAGTCACTTGCGCTATCGCTCAGCAGCGTGTTGATCGTCGCCACCGGATCACGTGGATCGCAGGCATGCCATTGCACACCGACACGCTGCGGGTCGCACTCACCCAGCACATGCACCTGCAACTGTCGATACAGGCCACGGTCAAGACTCTCCAGAGTCTGCAGCAGTGCCTGGCGGTCAGCATGATCACGCACCAGCACGGCAAGCTTGGGCGCCTGTGGCCCGGACAACGCCTGCTGCAGGCGCTGTACCTGGGCGGGTAGCGGATAGCGCTGACGCAGCCAGTCGAGCATGCCGTGCCGGTTGCCCGCGGCTTCACGCACGGCTGCGTCCTGAGTCTTGGCGATGAAGGTGTCCAGCTGCTGCCAGAACGATGCGGTGCGTTGCACATAACGCTGCAGGCCATCGCCAACGGTTGCCCGGGCCTGTTCGAGGGCGTGCGGCTGGTCGGCCATGGCAAAGCCGACGCAACCGAAGAAGCTGTTGTCGAGCACCTGCTGATCCACGCCATGCCCCGGCATGAACAGCACAGGGCAACCACACAGCACCGCGATCACGCAGGTCATCGACCATTCGTAGGTGTACAGCACCTCGGCGTGGCGCAGCACCTCGGCCAGCTCCACCAGGCTCAGGGCATTGGCCACGCTGAGCAGTCGAATGCCGGCAGGCAACTGGTCGTAGTCGATCATCTCCAGCGGGTGGCGGTTCTGGTAGAGGTAGGCGCCCTCGCGAGCACAATCGGCAGCGCCGGCGGCGAACAATTCGATGTCAATGGTGGGCAGGCACAGCAGGTCGACGTTGACATCGCCACGGGCCTCGGCAAGGCGTTCGGCGTAGTAGAAGATCAAGTCGGTCGCCGCCGCATTCATGCTCTTGCCGCTGATGAAGCTCTCGAAGTTGAGCATGTAGCGCGCCACCACTGGGCACTCCAGCGGGTTGCCGCTGACCACTTCGGGATAGACCGCGATCGGCACCTTGCCCTCGGCCAGGTGGCGGCGGGCGACGGCCGGGTCGAACAGCGGCGTCTTCAGGTCTGGATTGACCACATCGGTGCCGTAGATGTATGCCTCGCGGCCATTGAGGTTGAGCATGTGGCAGAGGTAGTGCATCGAAACGATACCGGAGGAGGTATCGCGGTAGGCAGGCGCCAGCAGGTAGTAGGGATGCCCCGGCTTGGTGAACATCAGGCGCAGGCGCGTCAGCGCCTGTTCGAGCGAAAGAGCATCCAGCTGCGCAGCGGTCGACATTGGGGGGCGAACTCCAGGATCAGGACAGGTCGCTGACCATCACGGTGGCGGCCTGTCAATAATTTGCCAGCGGGCATGAAAAAGCCGGGCTTAACCCGGCTTTTTTGCAATTAGCGCGCCAGTCACCCCAGCTGTGCCAGCCACTGCGGCGCACCCGCGGCGCTCTTGCCGTCGAGCCGCGCCCCCCCCTGGAACGCGCCGGGCCATTGCTCGGCCAGCGCCTGCACAGCTTGCCCGGCAGGCACCACCAGCTCGTTGCCCATGAGCCTGGCACGCGGCGTCCACACCACCATCAGACCGTTGCTGCGTACCGCCAGGCACAGGGCCAGGTCCGCCGCACCCGTTGTCGGCAGGCCACCGCACAGCTCGAACGTCTCGCGGCTGATCATCAGGCAATCGCCGGACACCGCCGGGCAATCACGGACCGACAGCGGCCAGCGCGCCGCGGCGCTGCGTGCCGCCGAGGCACCGGCCCACGGTGCATTGACCTGCCCGCCGTCGAGCAGCTCGTAGCCAGCATGCAGCAGGACTTCGCCACGCCCCCACAAGCTGGCCCCGACGATCCCCACCTCCGGGCGCTGGGCCTCGTTGAGCAGCGACTCGATCCAGGCTGGAGTGATCACGTGGCAGCGCTCGGACAGCAGCACCAGGTAATCGCCACGCGCCTGGCCGGCGGCCAGCGCCAGCAGTTGCTCGCGCGAGGCATGCGCCTCACCGGCAATCAGCCGCACGCGTGTGCCAAAGGTCTGGGCAATTGCCGCCTGCCCTGCGCTGTCGTGCCCCGGCAAGGCCACCACCACTTCGAAGCGCGGGTAACGGGTGCGCTGGAAGATCCCGGTCAGCGACACCTGCAGTTGCGCGGTATCGCCCTCGCCCGCCAGCAGGATGCTGACCAGCGGCGTGGCGGTATGACGGAAATCGATGGTCAGGCCTGCACTGCCCTGGTCGCTGATCTGGGCGCGGTAGCCCAGCTCGGTCAGGTGGCGGTTGAGAACCTTGGCCGCTTCGTCGGTCAATGCCTGCTCGGGCTGCTGACCGATGACCAGGTAGTCGTCCATGTGCGCGAGACAGCCGACACCCTGATGCTGGACCAGACGCAGCAACAGGTCGTACTCCAGCGCATGACGATAGGACTCGCTGTAGCCCCCCAGATCGACCACGGCCTGGCGACGCACCAGCCAGTGCCGCGACATCAGGCCTGGTTGGCTGCGCAGCAGGTCCAGGTCACTGCCCGGACGGGTCACGTCAAGCAGACGGCCTTCGCTGTCGCGCTGCACCTCATCGGCAGCGATCGCCTGGCAGCCCGGCGCCTGGGCCAGCTCGACAGCCAGGCGCAACAGGCCACCAGCCAGCAGCACGTCGCCAGCATCGAGCAGCAGCAGCCACTCGCTGGAAAGCTGCTTCACCACCTGGTTCAGGTGGGTCGCCCAGTTGCCTTCGTTGACTTGGATGAAATGCAGGGTATCGCGCGCGGTGGTGATGGCCGGGGGCTTGCCGCCCTTGAGCACCACCAGCTTGAAGTTGCGCAGGCCGCTGGCCAGCAGGCTGTCGAAGGTGGCCTGCAGCGCCTGGTCGTCGTTTTCCAGGTCCAGCACCACGAAGGCGATCTGCGCAGCCGGGTGGCGCGCCAGGAAGCTCTGCGCGCGAGCACGGTCGGCTTCAGCCGGGGTCGCGGCAGCAATGGCGGCCAACACCTTGCCGGACGGCGTCGTCTCGAGCAATGCGCGGGCATCAGGTGCCGGAACACTGCCCAGGCGCGCCAGCCAGTCCTGCATTTCGCGAACATGGTGGGTATCTTTGGCGCCGGTCAGCAGCGGCACCAGGCGCTGACATACGTCCTGGTTGAACAGGCCCAGGCCCAGCGCTTGCAGGTAGCGCTGCTGCAGACTGTCGTTGGTGTCGTTCGGATGCACTTGCAGCAGGTCGTGCTGGCGCACCCAGGCGCCTTCGAGCGCATGCAGATGACGCTCACCAGTCGGCCAGGCATGGCAGAGAAACTCGATTTCGCTCAGACGCTGGAACAGCTTGCCGTTGTAGTACGGCAGCTCGACATACTGGCGCGGCTCGAAGGTCTGTTCAGGGTCGTCGATCACGCTGGCCCAGTCGGAGCTGAACAGCAGCGGCGTCTCGCCCTGATCGTAGCTGCTGCGCACGAAGCGGTTGAGCACCACGAAACCTTCTTCACCGGCACACACACCCGCCGCTTCATCCCACTGGCGCAGGCTGCGCACGGTCTGGGTCAGGCGCTCTTCGCGGGCGGCTGCGCCCAGGTCGTTGCTCAGCAGTTCGCAGACCACATCGGTCTGCTCGAGGCTGCCGATCTCGCCTTGCAGCAAAATCGCGTAGCCCAGCGCCACACGCCAGCCTGCGGCGTCCAGCGCTTGCGGCAGGCCTGCCAGCGCGGTCTGCAGGGTCGCGACACGCAGCACCGCGCGCCAAGCCTGTTGCCCGCTGTGACCATAACGGCGCACGCGCGCCAGAGCGTCTTCTGCGGCCTCGGGCGCGGCGAATGCACCCAGCTTGTGGTAGCTGAGCTTGCAGTTGCCCGCGGCATAGGCCAGGGCATGCCCCTGTACCCCCTTCACCTGGGGCTGTGCCGCCAGATAGGCAGCAGCCTTGCCCAGCGCATCGGCGAGAACGAAGTCGGCATCCAGCGCCAGGCAGACGAAAGGTGTTTTCACCCGCTCGAGCAGTTCGCCGAGTTGGCCTGCCGGCTCCAGCGCCAGACACGGAACGCCCTGACCGGCGTAGTAGTGGAGTGCGCGGGCGCGGTGATCCGCCTGGTCATGTCCAAGCAGGACAACGGTCACGTCGGTGTGCGAGCCGGTTGCGGTATCGATCATAAGGCACCTGTTCAAGTGTTCGGTTCTGCGCAAGGCCTGGGCCCGGCGCCTGGATTTCAGTCAGCCAGCCAGGCGTTGGCCCAGTGCTGCAGATGATGTTCGGTGAGGACGTAGTCGCTCAGTACCGCCTCGCGCAAAGCATCGCCCTGGCGATAGCTGGCGGCCGGGTCGTCGAGGTGCATGCGGATCGCTTCCAGCCACTGCGCCGTGGTGTTGTCTGCCACCCGGGTGCACGGCAGGTAGCCGGCATAAGCCTTGGTGTCGGTGCAGATGACCGGGAAGCCGCAGGCGCCATATTCGAGCAGCCGCAGGTTGCTCTTGCAGTCGTTGAACAGGTTCTGCTCCAACGGTGCCAGGGCAAGGTCAAGGTTGAGGCTGGCCAGCTTGCGCGGGTAGTCACCGAACGAAATGGCCGGGTGAAACTCTTTTACGTAAGGCTGCAGCATCTCGGGGCACATGCCGAAGAACACCCAATCGACTTCGTCGGCCAGCGTGCGCACCACCTCCAGCAGCAGTTCCAGGTCACCGCGGTGGCTGGTGCCGCCCGCCCAGCCTACACGTGGCCGCGCGCTGGTCTGACGCTCACTGCGCAGGCCCGTCCACAAGGAGGCGGCGAGCATGTTGGGGACCACGCGGATGTCGCTGTGCATGCTCGACAGCGCATCGGCCAGCGGCTCGGTGGAGACCACCACGCGATCGCACAGGCCGATGGCTTGGCTGACCAGCTCGCGCATGTTGCGCGGCAGGTTACGGGCGTGATCGTTCTTCTTCGGCGGATCGATGATGTAGTCGTCCAGCTCGTAGATGCGCCGGGTGTTGGAGAAGCGCTTGAAGCGAGCGATATCGCGCAGGCTGGCCGGGGTGTAGCGGCACTGCAGGATCACCACATCAGGTTTTTCCCGCTCCAGCTCGATCAGGCTCGGTGCGCTGTAGTCGATGCGGCCCTGGATCCAGCCAGCCTTTTCCAGCTCGGCGAACGGCTGCGATACACGGTAGTGACCGATGGCCGAGGTGCTGCTGGGCAGCCCCATCACCGACGGCATGGCGCGCGCAATGAACGGATCCCAGCCACCGCGCAGGCCCGGTTCGAAGTTGAAGTTCGGCAGCTTCAGGCTGAGGTTGCGGTTGTAGGCAGGATCGAAAGCAACCCATGCCAACCAGCGTTCATACAGCCGCTCCTGATCGGCCAGCAGGCTTTGCGGTGCGGGCTGTTCCTGAGCGGGCACCGGCACCTGGGCGACCCGCGAGAACGGCGTCCACACCGACAGGTAGCCCGCTTCGCGCGCCCGCAGGCAGAAATCGGCGTCGAACAGCGATACCTCGAACGCCGCGGTATCCAACCCACCCAGCTCGGCGAACAACGCTGCGCGCACCAGCAGGCAGTCAAGGCCCAGGGCGCTCCAGTTCTGCACCAGGCTCAGGCGGTTCATGTAGCCATCGGCATTCACCGCACAGCTCAGGAACGGCGTGCCGGCAGTGCCATTCATGCCCATCACCAGGCCGGCCGAGAGCACCGAACCATTGTTGTCGAACAGCTTGGGGCCAACCAGGCCGACTTCCGGGCGCTGCCCCAGATGCATCAATTCCTGCAGCCATTGGCCGTCGAACAGCACGCAAGTGGCATCGAGCAGCAGCAGGTATTCACCGCGAGCCTGACGGCTGGCCTCGTTGAGGCTCTGCGCCCGCCCGGTGGCATCCGCCTGGCAAACGCGCAATTGGTCACTGCCCAACCCCTGCAGGCCGCCCAGCCACTCGCGCACCTCGAAGGATGTCTCGCTGCTGGCCACCAGCAACACTTCGAAATCGGCGTAGGCGGTATGGACGAACAGCGATTCCACGCAGCGCATCAGCACTGCTAGCTCGCCCGCGGCGTGGATGAGGATCGAGACACTGGCGGCTTGGGGGTGCAGGTAGGTCACCAGCGTCATCATGCTGCCTTCGATACCCGAAACCCGCGCCTGCACGCCCAGGCGCTCGAAGTGTGCTTGCAGCACACGCGGGGCCTGCACATGCGCCTGCGCATCGTTGAGCCAGTCGGCGTAGCTGTGGTGACACTGCACCAGCACTTCGGCGATGTGCTCGACCACCTGCAGGCCGTGGGCCTCGACCATGCGCCAGAGCAGGTCGTGGGGCGCGAGCGTGGCGAAGCTGGAATCGAAGCCGCCAAGTTCGCGCAGCGCCTTGGCATCGAAGGCGAGCAGCCGACCGACATAGGGCAGGCTGCGCATCAGGTCGAGGTTGAAGTCGGGTTTGAAGATCGGACACGACGGCGCCAGGTTGTCGTTGGCGCCTTCGTCGATGTACAGGCACAGGCTATCGCCACGCAAGGCCATGCGCTCGGCCATGATCACCAGTGCATGAGGGTGCGCGCGGTCACCGGCGCGCAGCAACAACAGCCAGTCGATGTCCTGGGCGGTGGCCAGCCACTGGCCAAGTTCGGCAAAGTGATCACCCTGGCTGTGCAGGTGCCGGGCATCGCCCTGTACCTGGGCAGCCAGCGCCGCCGGGCCCAGCACCAAGGTACTGCGGGCGGGATAGGACTGACCCTGCAAGCTCTGCAAGGTGATGCGCAAGGCTTTCTCGTCACCCGCCTCGGCCAGCACCGCCACCGCGATGCGCGGCTGGCGGGGCCACTGCTCGATGCGTTTGGGCAGCAGGCTGACCTGGCCCGCAGACAACTGGCGCGACTCCAGCCATTCGGCATACAGCTCGTCGAAGCTGATGCTGTCTGTACCGATCTGCTGGCCAAGGTTGGCCATCTGACCGGAGAAGAAGCGGCGCAGGTCCATTTCCTCCCAGACCTGATCGGCCGCCCCGGTGTATTCGGCCAGCGGCAGGGTGCGCACCCAGCCATCGGCCGGCGCTGGCTCGCCAGTGGACTCGGCGAGCATCTGCAGCAGCCATTCGGATTCGGTCCTGGCAGCCTCGACCATGCTGCCCTGGTGGCTCAGGCGCCCCGCGTGCACGCGCTCAAGGCTCAGCACCTGGTCCAGGCTGCACAGGTGACCACGACGCAGCAGGCAGGCGTACAGCGCGAGGTCCAGGCGTGCGGCGAAGCCCTGCCCCTCCCCGACCAGCGCTGGCAGATAGGCCTGCACCTCGTCACGGCGCAGCAGCGCATGGCTGATCCCGCCAAACAGATTGGGCACGCCATCGGCGACGCTTTCGAGCAGGTCGGTACCATTGATCACGGCACTGTTCAGGGAAATGACGAAGTTCAGCCAACGCGCTGGCAGCAGCACATCGTCGGCTGCGCACAGCAGGCGCTGGCAGATGACCATGCTGACCTTGGCGTGATCGCTCAGCACCCTGGCCTGTTGGCTGATGCAGGTGCCGAACAGCACGTCGTCGTCACAGAGAAACTTGATCAGCTCGCCCGACGATTGCTCCAGGCAGCGCTGCAGGTTGCGGGCAAAACCCAGGCGCTCGGGGTTGCGCACATGACGCAAGGGCACCGTGCAACCGGCACGCAGCTCTTCGCAGATCGCCGCGATCTGGTCACCGCGACTGTCGTCGCAGACCACGATCTCCAGGTTCGGGTAATCCTGGCCGATGGCGCTGGCCAGCGTGGCGCGAAAGAACTCGGGATTGAACGCGGGGATGGCGATGCTGACGAGGGGATGTGCGTTCACTAGGACTCACTCAAGCGATTGAACCGCGGGACCGGCTGCCACCCGGTCCGGCGCTGACCGGCGGGTGGCGAGGCAGGCTCGTGGGACGATCACCCCGCGATCACCCGCACCTGGGCTCAGATGTAGTTGACCAGCGACAGGCCGGCGATCTTGGCGTAGGACTGCAGCGAGGCCTGGAGCATGTTGGTCTGCATCTGCAGGCGCAGCATCACCGTGGCCGGGTCGCTTTCGCGGATCGAGCTCTGGGTCTTGGCGTTCTCGTTGCCCAGTGCTTCGTTGGTTTCGGCCTGGACATCCAGTGCCGCGCCGCGACCACCGATGGCGCTGATCGAGGAGCTTACCTGGTTGGTGGCACTGGCGATGTTGCCGATTGCCGAGTCCAGCGAGGCGAGGAAGTTCTGGCGCGCCTTGGGGTCGCTGTCCATCGGCACGCTCAACGCTGTGCGCAGTTGGCCAATGGTGTTGAGCATGTTCTGATTCTGGTGGGTGTCGACCTTGATCGCGAACGAGTCACCCGCATTGGGTGCACCGGACAACTGGAAGCTCACGCCGGAGGCCGTGGCGGTGTTGCCCGCCAAGGTGCCGGTGGAGATCGGCCGGCTGTTGTCGGTGAGCGGCGCTGCATACAGCTCGAAGTCGGTAGCGCTGGTGAACTTGAGCACCGCGCCGCCACCTGGGAACGAGGCGTTGTACTGCGCCTGGTTGCTGATGGTGGCGTTGTTGACCTGAGTGCCGGACGTGTTGCCCGGGCTGCGCGAGCCAGCGATGGCGTCGGGCTTGGAGCTCAGGTTGAAGGTGTGGCCGGCGATCGCGGCATCCGGGTTGTCGCCCGGCTGCAGGGTGATCTTCAGGCGCAGGTCGACACCGCGGAAGGAGATCGAACCATTCTCGGCATTCGGGTTATAGGTCCCGCCCTGCGAGGCTTCCAGGGTCACGTCGTTGTTGCCCGAATCGAGGATTCGGTACTGAGTGCTGCTGAGGAACTCGATGCGGTACGGCTCGCCACTGCGGAAGCGATCGTTGAACGTCGCACTGCCGGACACCTGGCCGTTGGACAGGCTGACCCGGCCATCATCGACCGCCGGTGCGGTAAGGGTAGTCTTGCTGCGGCTGGTGTTGAGTGCCTGCTCGAAGGCATCGAAACCGGTCTCGTTGGCCGCCAGGCTGAGCATGTCGCCCACCTGCAGTTTCAACTGGCCCTGGTCGCCCTGGTAGCTGTAGGTGCCGTCGGCGTTGCGCACGTAGGGCGGGGTGTCGCCCTTGGAACCGGAGAACAGGTACTTGCCGTTCTCGTCCTTGCTGTTCATCAGCGAGAACAACTGCTCTTCCAGCGAACCCAGCTCGTCGGCGTTGGCCTTGCGGTCGGCGTCGGTGAAACCGGCGTTGCCCGAGCTGATCGCCAGCTCATTGACCCGCTGCAGCACCTTGCCGATGGCATCGAGGGTGCTTTCGGAGGTGCTCAGCGAGTTGCGCACATTGGTGATGTTGCTCTTGTACTGGTCGAGCATGTTCTGTTGCTGCTCGAGCTGCAGCAGGCGCGAGGCGCCCACCGGATCGTCGGCTGCAGTACGCACGCGGATGCCGTCGCTGGATTCCTGCTGGGTTTTCACCACGTTGGAAAAGCCGCGCTGATAGTTGGCGCTGCTGGTGTTGTAGAACTGCGAAGTGGAAATGCGCACGGTCTACGGCTCCTTAAAGGCTGTTGATCAAGGTGGCGAAGGTTTCCTGGGCCGCCTTGATGATTTGCGACGACGCGGTGTAGTACTGCTGGAACTTGATGAGGTTGCCGGTCTCTTCGTCGATCGACACCCCAGAGACGGCGTTGCGCCCATCGAGCGCCGACTTCTGCAGGGCATTGGTGGCGTCGGAGTCCATGCTTGCCTGGCCGGCCTTGCCGCCGACGTTGGACACGAGCTTGGCGTAGGCATCGGTCATGCTGATGCCCTTGCCGTCGGCGCCGACTTCCACGGTGGACTTGGTCTGCAGGTCGATCACCGACTTGGCGTTGCGGTTATCGGACGAGCCTGCGCCGGTCAGCGAGACGGTGAAACTGTCACCGTTCTTCGGCGCGCCCGCGACTTCCATCTCGAAGGTGAACGAGCGCTGGGTGGCGCCGTCCATGATCGGGTTACCGGCGCCATCGACCATCGGCACCGAGAGCTGCAGCTTGTTGCTCTGGCCGGGCACGATGGTGCCGGTGCCGATGGAGTTGCCCTTGGCATCGTACAGGGTGTAGCCCTGCGGGGACGCGCTGTCGTTACCGAACACCAGCTTGACCGGGGTCGAATATTTCAGGCCGGTCTGCAACTGAGCGCGATCGGTGGCGTTGTAGATGTCCAGCTTGGAGGTCAGGTTCGGCTGGGTGATCTGCCCGGTGCCCTTGTTGCCCGAGCCACTCACTGCACCCAACGGCGCGGACAGCGCCAGGCGCTTGGGATCGGTGAGCACCGACTCGATACCGGCTGCGGCGTTGCGGGTCGGGGTGATCTTGAAGCTGTCGCCAGCGGCAACGGCGCCACCATTGAGCGAGAGGCTGAAGCCATCGATCACTTTAGGTGGGTTGTCGTTAAGGTCGAAGTTGCCCATGTCGGTGCCTTCGGGCAGCTTGCGCACGTTGTAGCCGGTGGCACTGGTGAAGGTCACCTGGTAGTCGCTGGTGCCGAGCTTACCGGTGTCCTTGATGGTCACATCGAGGTTGCCGGAGCCTGCACTGTTGCCCTGGCGGGCGATGCTGCGCTCGCTGATGGCCTTGGCGCTGTTGATGTCACCGAACAACAGCGCGCCGAATTCACCGTTTTTGTCGACGCCCTGGCCGAGCTGGCTGTTGATCGCATCGGACACCACCAACGCCACCCGGCCCAGCTCGTTGAGCGCAGGGTCCAGGGTGTCCTTGCGGTAGCGCAGCAGGCCACCGAGCTCGCCACCGGTGGTGGAATCGGTGATGTCCATCTTGGTGCTGCCGCGGTTGATCATCAGGCTCATGCGCGTCGGATCGTTGCGGTTTGGCGCGACCTCGAGGGTCTGGGTGGTCTTGCCCAGCACCAATGCCTGGCCGTTGGGCAGGTAAATGTCGTAGTTGCCTTCGCGCTCCACCACCTGGCTGCCGATCAGCTTGTTCAGTTCGCGCACGGCGCCGTCACGCTGGTCGAGCAGATCGTTCGGCTGGCCCTGGATCGCCGACACGCGGGAGATCTGGTCGTTGTACTGGGCGATGGTCGAGGTGAGCTTGTTCACCTGATCGGCGATCGACGCCATGTTGGCGTTGATGTTGCTGTTCTGCTGATTGAGTTGCGTGGACAGGGTGTTGAAACGCTTGGCCAGCGATTGCGCGCTGGTCAGCAGCAACTGGCGAGAGGCATCTTCGTTGGGCTTGGCCGCAGCGTCCTGCATGGCGGTGAAGAAGCCCTTCAGGGCAGCCGTGATACCGGTGTCAGCGCTCGACAGGGCAGTGTCGAGCGGATTGATCTGGTTCAGGTACGAGTTGGCATCGCTGGACAGCGAGGTGGTGGTGCGCAGCTGGTTCTCGAGGAACGAGTTGTACACCCGGCGCACGTCGGCCAGCGTGGTGCCGCTGCCGATGAAGACGTTGCCGTTCTGCTGCGAGCCCTTGGTCTTCTGCACGTTCTGCTGGCGCGAGTAACTCTCCACATCGGCGTTGGAGATGTTGTTACCCAGGGTGTACATCCCCGACTGCGCGGCACCCAGCCCGGACATGCCAATATTGATCAAGCTCGCCATGATTCGCTGCCCTTAAAGTTGCGTGGTGGTCCCGAGCATTGCGTAGCTCGTGTCCGACTTCATCTGTCTTGCGATCTGCGAGATCTTGCTGGCGTAGTTCGGGTCGGTGGCATACCCGGCCTTCTGCAGCTCTCGCACAAACTGTTCTGGGTTATCGGCCGCCTTCACCGCATCTTGATAGCGCGCGTTGTTCTGCAGCAGGCTGACCAGGTCGTGGAAACTGTCCTGATAAGAGTCGTAGGAACGGAACGCGGCCGTTTCCTTGACGAACTGACCGTTGCGGAACTCGCTGGTGATCGCCCTCGCCTCGCCGCCCTGCCAATTGCCGGTGGCCTTGATGCCGAACAGGTTGTGGCTGCTGCTGCCATCGGTGTTGCGCATGACCGATTTGCCCCAGCCGGTTTCCAGGGCGGCCTGGGCCACCAGGTAACGCGGGTCGATACCGATGCGCTTGGCGGCCTGCTCGGCCATCGGCAGCATGGTGGCGACGAATTCGTCGCTGTCGGCGAAGGCTTTCTTCGGCGCCAGCGGCGGCTGTGCCACTGCACGCCCGAGAATCTGCATGCCACGCCCTGGCGCGGCGAAGGCCTGGGCTGGCTCCCAGTCACCGGTGGCCACGCCACCGGGCGGGATGTCGCCACGGCCCGGCAACGCCGAGGTGTTGGTCGTCGCAGGATTGCCCGCCGACGGCACGATGCCGGCGAGCAGACGGTCGGTGAGCTTGCCCGGCAGCGCCAGACGCCGCGCATTGAGCGCCGCAACGTCGTTGCGAGTGGACGTCGATTCGGCGGCGTGGGCAGGTGCGACCACTTTCGTGCCCCACAACGCCGGCGCGTTGCCGTCGATACGCGGGAACGGGCTGGTGTTCGGGCGCACGCCCTTGTTCTTCGACAACTGACGCACCAGCACGTCCTGCAGGCCGATGCCGCCGCCTTCACGGGACATGCTCACGGCCAACTGCTGGTCGTACATGTCGCGGTACTGCTTGACCGTCTCGGTATTCATCGGATCGTCGGCAGCCAGCACATCGCCGGCCTTGCGCGAGGCCTTGAGCATTTCGCCGATGAACAGCGACTCGAACTCCTGGGCCACCTTGCGGATGTTGGCATCGCTGTCGCGGTCGCCGTGCTTGAGCGAGCTCAGACGGTTGAGGTCGGTGTAGGCGCCGCTGTCGGCGGAACTTGAAACCAGGCTCTTCGGATTCATCGCCAACGTCCTCAGATCACGATCAGGTCGGCCTGCAAGGCGCCGGCCTGTTTCAGGGCTTCGAGGATCGCCATCAGGTCGCCCGGTGCCGCGCCGACCTGGTTCACCGCACGGACGATTTCATCCAGCGTGGTCCCCGGGCCGAACTTGAACATCGGCTTGGCTTCCTGTTGCGCATTGATCCGCGACCGTGGCACCACGGCGGTCTGACCGTTGGAGAACGGCCCCGGCTGGCTGACGATCGGGTCTTCGGTGATGGTCACGGTCAGGCTGCCGTGGGTGACGGCGGCCGGCGATACCTTGACGTTCTGGCCGATGACGATGGTGCCAGTACGCGAGTTGATGATGACCTTGGCCACGGCCTGGCCCGGATCGATCTCCAGGTTCTCGAGGATCGACAGATAGTCGACCCGCTGGCTCGGGTCCATGGGCGCGGTGACGCGCACCGAACCGCCGTCCAGCGCCTGGGCAACGCCCGGGCCGAGCAGTTCGTTGACCTTGTCGACGATGCGCTTGGCGGTGGTGAAATCAGGACGGTTGAGGTTCAGGGTCAGGCTGTTGCCCTGGTTGAAGCCGCTCGGCACCGCTCGCTCGACCGAAGCGCCGCCAGGGATGCGACCGGCAGACGGCACGTTGACGGTGATCTTCGAGCCATCGCGACCTTCGGCATCGAAACCACCGACCACCAGGTTGCCCTGGGCAATGGCGTAGACGTTGCCATCGATCCCCTTGAGCGGGGTCATCAGCAGGCTGCCGCCACGCAGGCTCTTGGAGTTGCCGATCGAGGACACGGTGATGTCGATCACCTGGCCAGGCTTGGCGAAGGCAGGCAGGTCGGCGTGCACCGACACTGCAGCGACGTTCTTCAACTGCACGTTGCCCGAACCTGGCGGCACCTTGATGCCGAACTGCGACAGCATGTTGTTGAAGGTCTGCAGGGTGAACGGGGTCTGGGTGGTCTGGTCACCGGTGCCGTTGAGCCCCACCACCAGGCCGTAGCCGATCAACTGGTTGGCGCGCACGCCGGAAATGCTGGCGATATCCTTCAGGCGCTCGGCGTGGGCGCCGAACGCGAAGGACAGGAGCAAGGTCGCGGCAATCAACTGCCTGGCGTTGAACATGGTCATCCGTACTCAGAAGGGCCAAAGCGGGCTCATGAAGAAGCGGTCCAGCCACCCGGGCTGGCTGGCATCGGCGAAGGAGCCGGTGCCCGAATAGGTGATGCGCGCGTCGGCCACACGCGTGGACGGCACGGTGTTGTCGGTGGCGATATCATCGGCGCGGATCAGACCGGCGATACGCACAAGCTCTTCGCCGGTGTTGAGGGTCATCCACTTCTCGCCGCGCACGGCGATGATGCCGTTGGGTAGAACATCGGCCACCGTCACGGTGATCGAGCCGGTCAGGGTGTTGCCCTGGCTGGCCTGACTGGCACCCTTGGTGGCACGCTCGCCCTTGTACCCCGCGTTGAGCGACAGGTCGCCGCCGCCGAACGGGTTGTTGGTGTTGGGGGTGGTGCCAAACAGCGAGGTCAGGCCGATATTGGCGTTGCTGTCTTTCTGGATCTGGGAGCCGGCGTTCTTGCTCGCCGAGGTACGCTCGTTGAGGGTGATGGTGATGATGTCACCGACACGAAACGCCTTGCGATCGCCATACATGTTCTGCTCGAACCCGGCCTGGTAGATCGAACCGTTGTTGGCCGCCGACGGCAAAGGTGTACGCGGCAGTACAGGCGCGTAGTACGGGTCGTTGGGCTTTGCCGTCGGCGCAACGCAACCGGCCAGCAACACAGCCCCTCCCAGGGCGACGACGGACAACAGACGATTCATGACGCTTACCTCACGGTGTAACAGGCGCTACAACAGCGACCGGGTAGCTAGAGCCAGGACTTACAGTTGCTGGGTGACGAACGACAACATCTGGTCGGCGGTGGAGATGACCTTGGAGTTCATCTCGTAGGCACGCTGGGTGGTGATCATGTTCACCAGCTCTTCGACGGTGCTGACGTTGGAGTTTTCCAGGGTCTTCTGCAGGGTGGTGCCGAAACCGTTCAGGCCCGGGGTACCGACCTGCGGCGCACCGCTGGCAGCGGTCTCGAAGAACAGGTTGTTGCCAATCGCCTGCAGGCCGGCCGGGTTGATGAAGTCCGCGGTCTGGATGTTGCCGATGATCTGCGCGGCCGGGTTGCCGGTGGTGGTGATCGAGACGGTGCCGTCCTGGCCGACGGTGAAGGTCTGCGCCTCCGGCGGCACGACGATGGCAGGCTCCAGGGCGAAACCGTTGGCAGTCACGACCTGGCCATCGGAGTTCAGGTGGAAGGTGCCGTCACGGGTGTATGAGACAGTGCCGTCGGGCTGCAGGACCTGGAAGAAACCACGACCATTGACCGCGAGATCCAGCGGGTTTTCGGTGGTCTGCAGGCTGCCGGTCTGGAAGTTCTTCTGGGTGCCGACGATGCGCACACCGGTACCGACCTGCAGGCCCGAAGGCAGCTCGCTGTCCTGGGTCGACTGGGCACCAGGCTGGCGCTTGGTCTGGTACAACAGGTCCTGGAACTCGGCACGGTCACGCTTGAAACCAGTGGTCGAGACGTTGGCCAGGTTGTTGGAGATGACCGTCAGGTTGGTGTCCTGTGCGGACAGGCCGGTTTTAGCGACCCAGAGAGCCGGAAGCATTTAGTGTTCTCCTCGTGCGCCTGTTTTACGGCACTCGTTCAAAAGTGGTTAGCTGATTTGCAAAACCCGAGCCATGGCTTCGTCGCCCTGCTCGGCTGTTTTCATCATCTTGACGTGCAGTTCGAACTGGCGAGACAGGGCCAGCACCGAAGTCATCTCTTCGACGGCATTGACGTTGCTGCCTTCGAGGAAGCCCGACACCACGCGGACATTGACGTCCGCATCGGCCGGCTGGCCGCTGTTGGTGTGGATCAGGCCGTCGAGGCCTTTGCTGATGCTCTTGATGTCGGGGTTGACCAGCTTGATCCGATCGACCTCGGCCATGACACGCGGGTCTTCGCCCATGGCGCGGATGCTGATGGTGCCATCGTCACCGACCTCGACCTTCTGCTCGGGCGGAATGGCGATCGGGCCACCGTTGCCGATCACCGGCATGCCATTGCCGGCGCGCAACACGCCGAGGGCGTCAATGTTCAGGCTGCCGGTGCGCACGTAGGCTTCGCTGCCATCCGGGGCCTGCACGGCGATGAAGCCATTGCCACTGACCGCCACGTCCAGCTCGCGACCAGTCTCGATCATCGGGCCTGCGGTAAAGTCGGTGGCAGGCCGCTCGCTCATGGCGAAGGCACGCGCCGGAAAGCTGTCGCCGAACACCGGCATCGAGCGCGCCTGCTCCAGGTCACGCTGAAAACCGGTAGTGGAAACGTTCGCCAGGTTGTTGGCGTGGGCCTTCTGTGCCACCGCATTCTGGGCGGCGCCGGTCATGGCCACGTAAAGCATCTTGTCCACAGTCATCCTCCGCTGCACTGGCGATCGATTGCCGCTCACCGTTGCTGTGCAGGCTTTAAAGCAAGTTCCGAACCAACTTTCTCCAAGGCAAGAAAAAGCCCGTGATTACGGGCCTTTAGCGGTTTTCGTCGAGGGTGCAACGTCGGTTATCCGGCGCTGCTTTGCCGCTGGCGGCAAGGGGGTGCCAAAGTTCAGCAATAGCAGTGTTGCTAGTCGCGACACCCGCCATTGTTGTATGGCCCGGCAAACCGCTTCCAGCCCTCCCCCGGCGACCACTGCGAACACACCAGTCGCCCATCCACCTGACTTTCCCAACGCCACCACGGCGCGGTTCCGGCCTGAGCCTGGAGCAGACACAGCGCCGCAAGCAGCGCGACAGCCAGCTTTTTCATGATCCCTCCTGCAAAAACAACGAACCCCTTCACGGGAAAGGGGTTCGTCCAGACACGCTCAGCCAGCGACCATCAGGTCATCTGGATGATGGTCTGCATGATGGTGCTTTCGGTGGAGATGGTCTTGGCGTTGGCCTGGTAGTTGCTCTGCGCCTTGATCAGCTCGACCAGCTCCTGGGTCAGGTTGACGTTGGACGCCTCCAGGGAGTTGGACTCGACCGAACCGAGGGTGCCGGTCTTCGGCGCATCGATGCCCGGAATACCCGAGGAGAAGGTTTCCTTCCAACGAGTACCGCCAATCTGCTGCAGGCCCTGGTCGTTGGCGAAGCTGGCAATCGCAACCTGGCCGATGGCGCGGGACTGCTGGTTGCTGAAGCTTGCGAACATCACGCCGGTGGAGTCGATCGACAGGCTCGACAGGATGCCAGTGGCATAGCCGTCCTGGTTCTGCGACATGCGCGCGGTCTCGGTGTTGTACGAGGTGGTGCTGTTCATGGCCAGGCGCATGCCGTCGGCATTGCCATCCGAACCGTTGGCCGCCCAGTTGCCTGCGGCATCCTTCGCGGCCGGGATCCAGCCCTTGAGGCTGAAGGTGTTGTTGGTCACGCTCCAGTTGGCCGCCGGCACCGTGGTGTTGTCGGTGGTCATGGCCTTGATGCTGCCGTCGGAGTTGAAGGTCATGGTGCCGGTCAGCGGCGTGGTGCTGCCCGGGTTGAGCGGGTTGCGACCATCGACCAGGGTGTACATGGTCCACTCGTTGGTGCCGGTCTTGCGGTAGAACTGCTCCATGGTGTGCTCGTTACCCTGGCTGTCGTACACCTTGGTCGGGAAGGACTTGGTGTAGGTCGACTGGTCGGCCGGGTCGAACGGCTTGTTCGGCACCATCACCGGCGGGGTCGCGCCGTTGGACACTTCCAGCGGGATGGTGGCGGCGGAGGAGTTCAGGTTGATGCCCTGGTCGATCAGGGTGGTGGCCTTGGGGGCCAGCGCCGAAGTATCGATCTTCAGGTTGGTCAGGATGCCCTTCTGGATCTTGCCGGTGCTGTCGGCAGCATAACCTTGCAGGTTCAGGCCATCGGAGGTGACCACGTTGTTGTCCTTGTCGGTGCGGAAGGCACCGGCACGGGTGTAGGTCAGCGAGCCGTTGTCGGAGAGAACGAAGTAGCCCTGCCCCTGGATACCCATGTCCAGCACGTTGCCGGTGTTGTTCACGTCACCCTGGGTGAACTGCTGCGACACCGCCGCCAGGCGCACACCGTTACCGACCTGGTTCTGGCCCACGCCCAGGCGGTTGGCACCGGCGTAGACGTCGGCGAACTCGGCACGCGACGACTTGAAACCTGTGGTGTTGACGTTGGCGATGTTGTTGCCGGTAACGTCGAGCTGCTTGTTGGCTGCGTAGAGACCGCTAAGGCCGATATTGAAAGACATGCTTTGCTCCTTCTGCCGAACAGGCCGGCCTTAGATTCCGATGGTTTGTACTTTGGAGATGCCGACCTTGCCGATACCTGCCAGGTTGAGCATCATCTCGCCGCCAGTGCCGCCCACGGTGACACTGGTGACGGTGGCTGGCAGCAGCGTGTACATCTCCTGAGCCTTGCCATCGACGGTGGTCGTCGCGGTAAAGGTGTAGTTGCCCGCCGCGACCTTCTCGCCCTTGTCGTTGGTGCCATCCCAGATGAAGTCGGCAGTGCCTTTCTTCTGTTCGCCCAACTGGATGGTCTTGACGACGTTGCCATCCTTGTCCTTGATCGTGACCTTGCCGCTCTCGATGTTCTGCGGCACCACGACCTGACCATTGAAGCTCTTGGTCGGATCGACCAACGCCTTGTCGTTCTGCACGATCACCGAGCGACCGACCAGCGACGACGCCTGCAGTGCCTGGGACGAACCCAGCGAACCGGTAATGGCATTGACCGACTGGTTGAGGGTCTGGATACCCTCCAGGCTGCTGAACTGCGCCAGCTGGGCAACGAACTCACCGTTGTCCTGCGGGTCGAGCGGGTTCTGGTGCTGCATCTGGGTGACCAGCAACTGCAGAAAGGCATCCTTGCCGAGCGCGTTCTTGTCGGTCGGCTCGCTGGTTGGCTTCTTGGTGCCGTTGCTAACACCAGAATTGGCGAGCACATCATTGATATTGACTGCCATGCGTTGCGCTCCTCAATCACTGACCCAGGGTCAGCACCTTCTGCATCATGGTCTTGGCGGTGTTCATCAGTTCGGCGTTGGTCTGGAACGCACGGCTGGCGGAGATCATGTCAGCCATTTCCTCGACCACGTTGACGTTCGGGTAGTAGACGTAGCCGTCCTTGTTCGCCGCCGGGTGATTGGGCTCGTAGCGGGCTTCCAGATTGCTCTGGTCCTCGATGATCCCCTTGACCTGCACACCCTGGCCGGCCTGGCCCTGGTCGTCGAACAGCGACTGGCCGGCACCGTTCTGGGCCTGCTCGAAGGTGGTGGCGAACACGGGGTGGCGCGCGCGGTAGGTCTGATCGATGCTCGAGGAGACGGTCTCGGCGTTGGCGATGTTCGAGGCGACGGTGTTAAGGCGCGTGTTCTGCGCGCTCATGCCGCTACCGGCGATGTTGAAGACACTGGCAAGGGACATGGTCACTCTCCACGCAGGGCCGATACCAGCCCTTTGAATTTACTGTTGAGCAAGGTGAAGCTGGCCTGGAAGTCGATCGCGTTCTGCGCATAGTTCGACTGTTCGATCTGGGCATCGACGGTGTTCTGATCGATCGACGGCTGCATCGGCGTGCGGTACTTGAGGCTGTCGTCGGCCATGGCCAGGCCTTCGGCCTCGATGTGATGGCCGTTGGTGCGGGTCAGCGAGATACGCCCGTTGCTTTGTTTGTCCGCCTCGGCGGCAAGCACCGAGGAGAAGTCCATGTCACGCGACTTGTAGTTGGGCGTGTCGGCGTTGGCGATGTTGTTGGCCAGCACCTCGGCGCGCTGGGCGCGGAAGCCCAGTGCCTTTTCATGGATGCCGAGGGCCTTGTCGAAGCTGATGCTCATGTCGGGGAACCTTCGAAGGTTGACCAGCGTTGCGTTGGCCAAGCTATAGCAAGGCCTGTGCCAACAGGCGCAACCCCCAGTAATACCGGGCATCGGCTGTATCAGTGAGCAGCGGCAATGCCAGAAAAGCGGCAAAGTGCTTCCGCTTGGTGGCGGGTGAGCGGCAATTGCCGAGCGGCAAAAGCGGCAATCCAAAAAATTGACGTCAACAGACCAGTGTTATTTTGCCATCACTGCGAGTAGCATTCGCGACCGCGCAGAAATGTGGCATGAGGCCACTAGTTACGGTTTCAGGCACAGCATGGATGCGCACTGTCCCCATTGCCTTCCAAGGAAGAAACCGTGTCCCCGCTGACCTATCGCAAGACCCTGCTGGCCCTGGCAATTGCCGCCTGCGCCCTGCCTGCCCACGGCCAGACCGTCCAGCTTACCGATGCCGGCTTCACCTCAAGCCACCAGAGCTACGCGAACGGGCTCGAGTTCGGCGGCAGCTTCACCAATATTTCCCGCAGTGCGATCGTGCTCGACGACGCCACCGTACAGGGCGGCTTGACCTTCAACAGCCCGGTCAACGACAACGACCGCACCACCGTGGACATGGTCAATCGCAGCGATGCCCTCACCCTGCGCAACAGCCAGGTGACCGGCGACCTGGTGAACCAGGCCTTCGTCAGGAGCACCAGCCTCGATGGCAATGCGCTGAAAATCAGCAATACCACGCTCGATGGCAACCTGATCAACCAGGGCACGCTCCAGGCCGGCACCGGCATCGGCATCATCAACCGACGAGAGGCCTACGGCATCAACCTGGCCAGCGCCACCGGTCAATCGACGCTGATCAAGGGCGACGTGGTCAATGCCCAGAATGCCAAGGTCCGCGCCTATGGCTACAACGCGATCTCCCTGAACCTGGCCGGTGCCACCGTGCAGGGCAAGATCATCAACCGCGGCGCCATCGAAAGCAGCGGCCCCAATGCCATCAGCGTCAACGCCACTTCGCGCGGCGGCGCCACCGGCATGCCAACCCGCCTGGACAGCATCGAAAACCACGGCAATATCGTCGCCAGCGATACCAACAGCCAGGCCATCGCGCTCGACGGTGCAACCCTGACCACCAGCCTCGGGCGACACATCGACAACCGTGGCTCGATCTACGCCCTGAGCGGCACCGGCATTCGCATCGGCGATGTCGCATACGACGCCCCCGGCCAGCAACCCTGGTATCGCGACCACGGCGACCTGAACATCTTCAACAGCGGCATCATCATGGCCCAGGTGGCCATCGACGCCAGCCACAGCAATCGGCCAGTCGAGCTCATCCTGCGCGAGGGCAGCCAGATCACCGGCATGCTGGACGGGCTGAGCAACATCGAGGTCGAAGGTGACAGCGAGTTCCAGGCCCACTACCTGCCCCACAGCACCCCGGACATCCGCCTCAAGCCCGATGGCTGGATCGAAGTCGGCAACCTGAGCGACGACACCCGTGCAACCTTGTCACTGACCGCGGCCCGCACCGTGATCGACGGCAACCTGTCGGTCGCCGGCAACTCGGCGCTGGGCCTGGAACTGTCCAGCGAAACCGACCCGAGCGTGGCGGTACTCAAGGTCAGCGGCACCAGCAAGTTCGAACAAGGCTCGCGCATCGCCCTGCACGCCGACGAAGAGGACTTCCAGCCGTCCGGATCGCGCTACCTGCTGGTCGAGGCCGGCCAGGTACAGCTGGTGGACACCGCCGGCCACGACCTTGACCCCAACGGCATCCAGGTCACCAGCACCTCGGCACTGCTGCGCGTGCAGAGCAGCGCGGTGGAAGACAACAAGATCTACGCGCAAGTCACGACCAAGCCGGTCGACGAGATCACCGAAATCGTCAAGGAAGGCGGCGGCAACGGCAATGCCCAGGGCGCTATCGGTAACGCCATCAACAATGGCCTCCTGGCTCAACTGCCCAAAGGCGACCCGCTGCTGGCCTACGCCGCCACCGCCGACCAGGCCCAGGTCGCGAGACTGGCCCGCCAGCTGACCCAGGAAGTCAACGGCGGCGCCCGCCAGGCGGCCACCGGAAGCCAGCGCATGATCGGCAACGCCATCAGCAGCCGTGCCAGCAGCCTGCGTGGCGCCTCTTCGGGCGAAGGCTTCAGCCAGGCCGGCGTGTGGATTCAATCGCTGTACAGCGACGCCACCCAGAACAACCGTGACGGCGTGGCCGGTTACAACGCCTACAGTCGCGGTATTGCCGTCGGCGCCGATGGCAAGTTCAACGACCAGCTCACCCTGGGCCTGGCTTACAGCTTCCTGGACACCGACGTCAACGGCAGCAGTGGCAACAAGACTTCGGTAGAGAGCCATGCCTTCACCCTGTACAGCGCCTACACCCTGGGCAACTACTTCGTCGACGCCAGCCTGACCTACGGCCTGGGCGACAACGAAGGCAAGCGCGAGATCGCTGATACCCGAGCCAAGGCCGATTACGACAGCAACCAGCTGGCCGTGAACTTGGTCGGTGGTTACACCTGGCACATCAACCCGCAACTGCTGGTCGAGCCACGCGTGGCCGCGCGCTACAGCCGTGTCGATATCGATGGCTACCGCGAGAAAGGCTCGTCCGCCGCGCTCAAGGTCGAAGATGAACGCTACGAAGCGCTCGAACTCGGCGCAGGTGTACGGGTAGCGGGCAGCTATGCCATTGGCGTCGGGACCCTGGAGCCGCAGTTGAAGCTGATGGGCTACCACGACTTCGCCGCCGACCAGACCAACAGCACCTCGACCTTCCTGCTTGGCAACACGCCATTCGTGACCCGCGGCGCGAGTGCCGTGCGCAACAGCTACGAGGCGGGCATTGGAGCAGACTACAAGCTGGGTGCGGTGACCCTTGGGGTCAATTACGACTACGTGGGCAAGTCGGGCTTCAATGCCGACGTGTTCTCGGCGAAGGTGCGGTACGACTTCTGATCGCAACCTCCAACGATCCTGACCTTGCCGCCTGAAGACAAAAGCAGAGGCAAGGTCTTGTGTTCGCAGTCCCGAAAACGAAAAGGCCGGTATCTCTCGATACCGGCCTTTTCATTCACTTGGCCTGATAGATGATCCCCGGACTGCACTGAACCATCTGGTAATGATCCGGCAAGCCATTGAGCGCCTCCGAAGCCCCCAGGAACAGATACCCCCCTGGCTTGAGCGTCGCATGGATACGCATGAGGATGTCTTTCTTCACCTGCGCGGAGAAGTAGATCAACACATTGCGGCAGAACACGATGTCGAACTTGCCCAGCGCCGCATAGCTGTCGAGCAGGTTGAAGGAGCGGAACTCCACCCGACTGCGAATCGCCGGTTTCACCGCCCAGCGCCCCGGCCCTTTCGGGTCGAAGTAGCGCTGCAGGCGCTCCTGCGACAAGCCACGGGCAATCGCCAGGCTATCGTACTCACCGGTCTTGCAGTTATTGAGCATGGCACCGGAAAGATCAGTGGCGACGATCTGCGCCCCCATCTTCAACTGGCCCAGGTTGCTGCGCTCGAACTCATCGATGGCCATCGAGATCGAATACGGCTCCTGCCCCGACGAGCAGGCCGCCGACCACATGCGCAGGCGCTGACCGGGGTTGCTGCGGATGAACTCGGGAATCACCTTGTTCTTCAGTACTTCGAACGGATAGGTGTCGCGAAACCACAGGGTCTCGTTGGTGGTCATGGCGTCGACCACCTGCTCGCGCAGGCCGCTGCGGGGCTGGGTCTGGATGCGCTGCACCAGCTCACCCAAGCTCTTGATGCCCTGTTGCTCCATCAGCTTGTTGAGACGGCTGGACACCAGATACTGCTTATTTTCGCCCAGCAGGATGCCACAGGCTTTCTCCAGGAATACCCGGAACTGTTCGAAATCCAAATTACCCGTAGACAATGCTGCCGCCTCTTTTCAATCACTTGCGCCGGGGCTCGCCCCGGCCGTTTCAATGCGTTGCCTTGATACGATCGACTACGCGCTGGGCCAGGTCGTCCGGCTTGAACTTTGCCAGGAAGTCGTCAGCGCCAACCTTCTTGACCATCGCCTGGTTGAACACGCCCGATAGCGAAGTATGCAGGACGATGTGCAATTTTTGCATGCGCGGATCGTTACGAATCTCGGCGGTGAGGGTATAGCCGTCCATTTCCGGCATTTCAATGTCGGAGATCATCATCAGGAACTCGTCTTCCGGCCGCTTGCCTTCATCCACCAGCTTGCGCAGGTAGTCCAGCGCCTGGCGGCCGTCGTTGAGCGCCACCACCTCCACGCCCACGGTCTGCAGGCAACGGCTGACCTGCTTGCGCGCCACCGACGAATCGTCGACGGTCAGCACCCGCAGCAACACGGCCTTGTCCTGCACCTCGGCATCGACCACGCCGGCGGAGACCGACTCCGAGGACGGCGCCACTTCCGCAAGCACCTTCTCGACATCGACGATCTCGACCATGCGGTTGTCTACCCGGGTGACCGCCGTCAGGTAGTGATCACGCCCGGTACCCTTGGGTGGTGGGTGGATCTCTTCCCAGTTCATGTTGACGATGCGCTCGACCGAGTGCACCAGGAAACCCTGGGTCTTGGTGTTGTACTCGGTAATGATCACGAAACTGTTGCGGGTCTCTTCTTTCAGGCCCGGCAGCCCCGTCGCCATCGACAGGTCGAGGATGGGGATGGTCGCCCCACGAATGTTCGCCACACCGCGCACCACCGGATGGGACTTGGGCAACAGTGTCAGCTCCGGGCACTGCAGCACTTCCCGGACCTTGAACACGTTGATGCCGTAGAGTTGATCGCCATTGAGACGGAACAACAGCAGCTCGAGGCGATTCTGTCCAACCAGTTGCGTGCGCTGGTTGACCGAATCCATAACGCCAGCCATGCCAGACTCCTTCTATTTTTCTGCTCGCTTGCCAACAAGTCGGCACGGGCTTTGCTTTTTTGAGCGTATGTATACGAAAACGACATTTTTCCGACGACTGACGCGCCTGCTGGCCATCCCCCTGGCCATTGCATGCCTGCTCGCATCCGGCGCCCGCACGCGGGCGGATTCGTTTACCTTGCCTGAACAGCTTATCGGTGTCACCCAAGGGTTTCTTGAATTCACCGTCGAAGACTACATGACGCGCACCCAGACCGTGGGGCGTTATGACATCCAGGTCAACAATCTCGACCCACGCCTGCGCATGCCGGTGTGCAGCCAGCAACTGGACGCCTCGCTGGAAAGCCCGGCACAGCCGCTTGGGCGAGTGACGGTGCGGGTGCGTTGCGACGGTACTTCGCCCTGGACCGTGTTCGTGCCAGCACAGGTCAAGCTGTTTCGCGACGTGGTGGTCATGACCCGCCCGCTCAAGCGCGAAAGCGTGATCGGTGAAGGTGACGTGGCCCTGCGCGAGCGTGACGTCAGCACCCTGGGCCAGGGCTTTCTGAGCGAACTCGACCAGGCCGTGGGCATGAAGCTGCTGCGCCCGACCGTCCTCGACCAGGTCCTGACGCTGCAGCAACTGGAACAGGCGGATGTGATTCGCAAGGGCGACCACGTGGTGATCACCGCCCGCAGTGGCGGCCTGAGCGTACGCATGCCAGGCGAAGCCCTGAGCAAAGGCGGCCTGACCGAACAGATCCGCGTGCGTAATCTCAACTCCCAGCGCGTGGTCAAGGCCACGGTGGTCGGGCCGGGCCAGGTCGAAGTGGCGATGTAGAAAGAAGCCGCCGGCGGATCCTCGCCGACGAAATAATGCAGGGCCCCGGGACTGGCGGCGATGAACCGCTTTTCCTAAACTGTGTCAGAAATCGGGATACGCGGGTTTGCTGACGGACGGCAAAACATTTGTGCCTAAAGTTTGTTTCGAGTTAGCCGAAACAAAGGCAAGCGTCCTATTTACCCAGAGGTTTCTGATCATGGTCATCGACTTCAGTCGTTTGAATAACTCTCCGTCCATAACGGGCGGCGTTCGCGGCAATGCCGCATCGGGCAACACCGAAAAAACCGGTGCTGCCAGCGATGCAGGCAAGCCTGCCAGCGTCAGCGGAGAAGCGGTACACCTCAGTCAAGAGGCCCAGCAGTTGCAGAAGATCAGCGACAAGCTGCGCGATCAACCAGCAGTCGACAGCGCCCGTGTGGCCCAGTTGAAGCAGGCGATCGCAGACGGCAGCTACCAGGTCGATGCCGGCCGGGTCGCCAGCAAACTGCTTGATTTCGAAGCGCAGCGCTAACCTTACGGTGCGCTGACTTCCAGGACGCCAGAGCCAAGAGCCAGCCATGCACGACACCACACTGCTGCAACTGATCGAAGACGACATCGCGCCGACCCAGGAACTGCTCGACCTGCTCCAGAAGGAAACGGTCGCCCTGCACGGTCGGGACATGCAGGTGCTGGAGACCATCCTCGCCCGCAAGCAATCGCTGATCGTCTTGCTCGAGCAGCAGGGCATGCGGCGCAATCACCTGCTCAACGGACTCGGCCTCAGCGCCGACCGGGCAGGTGTGCAGGCCGTCGCTGCACAATCGCCCAACGGCGAGATCATCCTGCAGCAACTCGATGTGCTGACCCAGTTGATGGACACCTGCCAGAAGGTCAACGAGACCAACGGCCGGGTCATCCAGGTGCAACAGCACGCCACGGCCAACCAGATCAGAATCCTCAACGGCGGCGACTCTCCGTCGCTGTACGACAGCCGTGGCACCACCTCCCCCATGGACAAGCCCCGGGCGATCAGCCAGGTGTGATTATTCCTATTCAAGGCACGGAACATACTGGCAAAATGCCGTTACTTGCGTGTGTCGTTTTTGCCTGGAGATTGATTACCCGTGTTCAATGAGTCCGATGCTCCTCAGCCACCAAAAGTGCTGACCACTCCTCTGGAGATTTCGGCGAACCTGCGCCAGCTGATGGACAGCCACGATCCGCTGATCATCAGCTTCCATGAGCGCAGCCAGCGCTTCCAGAGTTACGTGGTACAGGTGGACCGGGACGCCAACGTTCTGGCACTGGACGAAATGATCCCGCGTGATGGCGAGAAATTCATCGAGAACGGCGAACCCTTCCGTGTCGAAGGTTTCCACGATGGCGTACGCATTGCCTGGGAGTGCGATACTCCGCTGACCATCGGCGAAGTCGATGGCCACCGCTGCTACCGCGGCCCGCTCCCCACCGAAATGACCTACCACCAGCGCCGCAATGCTTTCCGCGCAGCGCTGAAACTGTCGCAACTGGTCGACATCATCCTCGACGGCACCCACCTCAAGGGCAACGGCGCGCTGCGCGGCAAGCTGCTCGACGTGTCCGCCACCGGCTGCAAGCTGCGCTTCGACGGCAATGTCGAAGACCGCCTGCAACTGGGCCAGGTGTACGAGCGCTTCAAGGCAGCCAACCCCTTGGGCCTGACCGACGTCATGGTGGAATTGCGCCACCTGCACTTCGAAGAGCGGATCAACACCACCTTCGCCGGTGTGCGCTTCCACAACCTGAATGGGCAAAGCCAGCGCAAGATCGAGAGCTTCGTGTATCAGTTGCAGCGCGAAGCACGGCGGTTCGACAAGGACGACTACTGATCGTCTGGCTCAAATGAAAAACGCCACCGATCGGTGGCGTTTTCGTTCTGGTCCGTGGGGCCCCGCGACAGGGCCGGCACAGCCTGCGTCAAACCGACTTGTCTGCCTCGGCCTGCGGCGCCTTGGCAGCTGTGCCCTTCTCTTCCTCGGCCTCGGTATCCTCCGCCGCCACCGGCGCCTGCATCACGTCCTGCACGGTCTGCTCGTCGACCCGCGGGTCGAGCGCAGCCGACAGAGGCGAACCTGCCGCCGGCATAGCCACGTGGCCCAGCGGTGCATCCTGCACCTGGTGCAGCCCGGTGACCGCCTTCGGCCGAATACGCCACACCAGCACCAGGGCAAAGAAGGTGAAGAAGGCATAGAGCATCTGTGCGCCCAACGCCTTCATCAGAACGCCCGCCACCAGCGGACCGATGCTCGCACCCACGCCATAGGTGACCAGCAGCATCGCCGTCAGCGATACCCGTCGCTCGCTTTCCACGTGGTCATTGGAGAACGCCACGGCCAATGGATAGAGGCAGAACTGCAGCAACGAAACGATGAAGCCTGCCGCGAACAGCAACTCCAGCGGCACACTGGGCAACAGCGCCAGCGGCAGCGAAACCACCGCCAGGCCGATCGATACACTGCGGATCAGCACTGCCCGATCGTAACGATCCGACAGCCAGCCCAGAGGCCATTGCACGAGAAGCCCGGCAAAAATACAGCAACCCATGAACAGACCGACCTGCTCGGTGCTCAGCCCCTGGCGCGCCGCATACAGAGGGGCCAGACCATAGAAGGAACCGACGATCAGGCCCGCGCCAAGCACAGTACTCAACGACTGCGGTACCCGCTTGATGAAGAACTTCGGCTCCATCGGCGCCGGCCGCAGCGGCGCCGGGTGAATGCGCCGGGTCATCGCCACCGGCACCAGGCACAGGGCGAAGCACATGGCGACCAGCATCAGCAGCTCAGGCCCCAGTGCCGGATGCACCACCAGGATCAACTGACCCAGCACCAACCCGAGGTAGGACGCGATCATGTAGCCGCTGAATACCGCACCGCGCTGCTTGGCGTCGGCCTGTTCGTTGAGCCAGCTCTCGATGACCATGTACTGGCACATCATGCCCAGGCCCACGATCATTCGCAGGCCGATCCAGGCGGGCACGAAGTTGGTCATCCCATGCCCGAGCACCGCCGCGCCGACGATGCCGGCACAGGTGGCATACGCACGAATGTGCCCGACCCGGGCGATCAATCGGTGACCGACCTTGCCGCCCACTGCCAGGCCGAAATAGTTGGCCGCCATCAGCGCACCGACCCAAAGACTGTCGACATGGTCGGCAGCCAGGCGCAACGCCAGGTAGGTACTCAACAGGCCTGAGCCGATCAGCATCATCAGGGCGGCGAAGTACAACGAGCGAAATGACTTCCAGATCTGGCGCATGCGTCCCCGCGGGCTCCTTGGGCAGGTGTGGTGCTGCTGGCAAGCATAAGGGCAATTTCCCGGACGCGGGCCCCTGGCAATGAAAAAAAGCCAGGAGCGGCGCGCCGGGCAAAGCTTCTGTCGCGATCAGGCCTGCGCGGCCAGCACCCTACGCTCCCACGGCGTGATCTCATCGAAGAAATCCGTCAATTCCAGGGTCTTGGTGGCGACGTAGCCTTCGATGAACTCCTCGCCAAACAGTTCCCGCGCCAACGTGCTGCGACGCAGGCGCTCGATCCCCGCGTGCAGCGTGCAGGGCAGACTCAGGTGCTCGGGCACCGCGAACTCGCCCTGGATCGCGGGCGTGGGTTGCAGCTTGCGCTCGATACCCTGCAGCCCGGCCGCCAGACTTGCGGCGATCGCCAGGTAAGGGTTGGTGTCGGCCCCAGGCAGGCGGTTTTCCACACGTCGCGCCACCGGCGAACTGGCCGGGATGCGCAGGCCGGCAGCGCGATTATCCTCGGACCAGCAAGCATTGTTCGGCGATGCGTACGGGTGGCACAGACGCTGGTAGGAGTTGACGTTGGGCGCGAACAGGGCGGTGAAGTCGGCCATGCACGCCTGCAAGCCGCCGATGAAGTGATGGAAGGTGTCGGTTGCCCTGCCCTGTTCGTCACTGAACACGTTACGGCCGGTGCCGATCTCCACCAGGCTCTGGTGGATGTGCATCGAACTGCCAGGGGTATGCGCCAGCGGCTTGGCCATGCAGACCACGGTCAAACCGTGCTTGAGCGCAACCTCCTTGAGCAGGTGCTTGAACAGGAAGGTCTGGTCGGCCAGCAACAGCGGATCACCGTGCAACAGGTTGATCTCGAACTGACTGACGCCCATCTCGTGCATGAAGGTGTCGCGTGGCAGGCCCAGTGCTGCCATGCACCGGTAGACCTCGCTGAAGAAGGGGCGCAAGCCATTATTGGAGCTGACGCTGAAGGCCGAATGGCCCAGCTCGCGACGCCCGTCCCTGCCCAGCGGTGGCTGGAACGGCTGGCCCGGATCACTGTTCGGGGCGAACACGAAGAATTCCAGTTCGGTGGCCACCACCGGCGCAAGCCCCAGCGCCGCATAACGGGCGATCACCGCCTTGAGCAGGCCACGGGTCGAAAGCCCCGAGGGCGTACCATCGAGCTCGACCGCATCGCAGATGGCCAGTGCCCGAGGGCTGTCGCTCCAAGGCAGGACATGGGTTTGCCCAGGGTCGGCGACCAGCGCCAGGTCGCCATCATCGCTGCCGTAGAACTTCGCCGGCGGGTAGCCGCCCATGATGCATTGCAGCAGCACGCCACGCGCCATCTGCAGGCGCCGGCCTTCGAGAAAGCCCTCGGCGGTCATCACCTTGCCGCGCGGGACGCCATTGAGGTCGGGGGTGACGCATTCGATTTCGTCGATGCCGGTCAGGCGCTCGGTCGTCATGACGCTGGTCCTTGTTGTTTTAGGCATGCCGCGAACGGCGACAGCCACAACATAGGCCGGGGGTGTTTAAAATATCAAGCACCCTGTAGAGCGGTGGCGACGCCTATCGCTGCGACTTGCCCCGCGACAGGGCCTGCACTGACAACTACTCGCGCAAGGTCATGCCATTGGCCGGCAACGGCAACGCCGTCTTGTAGCGCACCTGCTTGAGCGCAAAGCTGGAGCGGATATTGGCCACCCCCGGCAGCCGCGTCAGGTAATCGAGAAACCGCTCCAACGCCTGGATGCTCGGCAACAGCACGCGCAGCAGGTAATCCGGATCGCCTGTCATCAGGTAGCACTCCATCACCTCGGGTCGCTCGGCAATCTCCTCCTCGAAGCGATGCAATGACTGCTCCACCTGCTTCTCCAGGCTGACATGAATGAACACGTTGACATCCAGGCCCAGCACTTCGGGCGACAGCAAGGTCACTTGCTGGCGGATGACCCCCAGTTCCTCCATCGCCTTGACCCGGTTGAAACAGGGAGTCGGCGAGAGGTTCACCGAGCGCGCAAGCTCTGCGTTGGTGATTCGGGCGTTCTCCTGGAGGCTGTTGAGAATGCCGATATCTGTGCGATCGAGTTTACGCATGAGGAAAATTCACCTGATTCTTGTGTTTATTCAGAATGTTTATCTGCGCCACGCGATAAAGGCAATGAACTTGAGAGAAAAATTCTTCGGCCCAGCCTCTAAGATGTAAATGACGCTGACCTACCAGTCACAAGCCAGTAGGCAGCGGCGGCCGCTTCAGAGCTCACAAAAACAACATTCGAGCGAGCGTAAAAAGCATGAACGAGTACGCCCCCCTGCGTTTGCATGTGCCCGAGCCCACAGGCCGGCCAGGCTGCCAGACCGATTTCTCCTACCTGCGTCTGAACGATGCCGGTCAAGTCCGTAAACCACCTATCGACGTAGAGCCCGCCGACACTGCGGACCTCTCCTACAGCCTCGTGCGTGTGCTCGACGAGCACGGCAATGCTGTCGGCCCCTGGGCCGAGGGCATTGACCCGCAGGTGCTGCGCCAGGGCATGCGTGCCATGCTCAAGACGCGCATCTTCGACAGCCGCATGGTGGTCGCCCAGCGCCAGAAGAAGATGTCCTTCTACATGCAGAGCCTGGGCGAGGAAGCCATCGGCAGCGGTCAGGCATTGGCCCTGAACCGCAGCGACATGTGCTTCCCCACCTATCGCCAGCAGAGCATCCTGATGGCCCGCGACGTGTCGCTGGTGGAAATGATCTGCCAGCTGCTGTCCAACACCCGCGACCCGCTCAAGGGCCGCCAATTGCCGATCATGTACTCGGTGCGCGAGGCGGGCTTCTTCACCATCAGTGGCAACCTGGCGACCCAGTTCGTGCAGGCGGTCGGCTGGGCCATGGCGTCGGCGATCAAGGGTGACACCAAGATCGCCTCGGCCTGGATCGGTGACGGCGCCACAGCCGAATCCGACTTCCACACCGCCCTGACCTTCGCCCACGTCTACCGCGCCCCGGTGATCCTCAACGTGGTCAACAACCAGTGGGCGATCTCCACCTTCCAGGCCATCGCCGGTGGCGAGTCGACCACCTTCGCCGGCCGCGGCGTGGGCTGCGGCATCGCCTCACTGCGGGTCGACGGCAACGACTTCATCGCCGTGTACGCCGCCTCGCGCTGGGCCGCCGAACGTGCCCGCCGTGGCCTGGGCCCGACGCTGATCGAATGGGTCACCTACCGCGCCGGCCCGCACTCCACCTCGGACGATCCATCCAAATATCGCCCTGCCGACGACTGGAGCCACTTCCCGCTTGGCGATCCGATCCTGCGCCTCAAGCAGCACCTGATCAAGGCCGGCCACTGGTCCGAAGAAGAGCACCAGGCCGTCAGTGCCGAGCTCGAAGCCGAGGTGATCAAGGCACAGAAGGACGCCGAACAGTTCGGCACCCTCGCCAATGGCCACATCCCCAGCGCCGCCTCGATGTTCGAGGATGTGTACAAGGAAATGCCCGATCACCTGCGCCGGCAACGCCAGGAACTGGGGGTTTGAAATGAACGATCACAACAACAGCATCAACCCGGAAACCGCCATGGCCACCACTACCATGACCATGATCCAGGCCCTGCGCTCAGCCATGGATGTCATGCTCGAGCGCGACGACGACGTGGTGGTCTACGGCCAGGACGTCGGCTATTTCGGCGGCGTGTTCCGCTGCACCGAAGGCCTGCAGACCAAGTACGGCAAGTCGCGGGTATTCGATGCACCGATCTCCGAGAGCGGCATCGTCGGCACCGCCGTGGGCATGGGCGCCTATGGCCTGCGCCCGGTGGTGGAAATCCAGTTCGCCGACTACTTCTACCCCGCCTCCGACCAGATCGTCTCGGAGATGGCTCGCCTGCGCTATCGTTCGGCCGGCGAATTCATCTCGCCGCTGACCCTGCGCATGCCCTGCGGCGGCGGCATCTACGGCGGCCAGACCCACAGCCAGAGCCCCGAAGCGATGTTCACCCAGGTCTGCGGCCTGCGTACGGTGATGCCATCCAACCCCTATGACGCCAAGGGCCTGCTGATCGCCTCGATCGAGTGCGACGACCCGGTGATCTTCCTCGAGCCCAAGCGCTTGTACAACGGCCCGTTCGACGGGCACCACGACCGCCCGGTAACCCCCTGGTCGAAGCACCCGCACAGTGCCGTGCCGGACGGCTACTACAAGGTGCCGCTGGACAAGGCGGCGATCACCCGCCCCGGCAACGATGTCACCGTGCTGACCTACGGCACCACGGTCTACGTGGCCCAAGTGGCCGCCGAGGAGAGCGGCGTCGACGCTGAAGTCATCGACCTGCGCAGCCTCTGGCCGCTGGACCTGGAAACCATCGTCGCCTCGGTGAAGAAGACCGGGCGTTGCGTGGTGGTCCACGAAGCCACCCGTACCTGCGGCTTTGGCGCCGAGCTGGTTTCGCTGGTCCAGGAGCATTGCTTCCATCACCTCGAAGCGCCGATCGAGCGCGTCACCGGCTGGGACACCCCCTACCCCCACGCACAGGAATGGGCCTACTTCCCTGGTCCTTCGCGGGTAGGTGCGGCATTGAAACGGGTCATGGAGGTCTGAATGGGCACGCACGTCATCAAGATGCCGGATATCGGTGAAGGCATCGCGCAGGTCGAGCTGGTGGAATGGTTCGTCAAGGTCGGCGATGTGATCGCAGAAGACCAGGTAGTGGCCGATGTCATGACCGACAAGGCCACGGTAGAAATTCCCTCGCCGGTCAGCGGCAAGGTCTTGGCCTTGGGTGGCCAGCCCGGTGAGGTCATGGCGGTCGGCAGCGAGCTGATCCGTATCGAAGTCGAAGGCAGCGGCAACCACATCGACGCACCGCAGGCCAAGCCGGCCGAGGCGCACGCCGCGCCAGCGCCAGCCCAGACGAAGATCGAGCCGCAGCCCGAAAACCGTCCGCAACCAGCGACGAGCCACGCCGCCGCGCCCATCGTCCCGCGCGAGGCGCATGAGAAACCGTTGGCTTCACCTGCCGTGCGCAAGCGCGCCCTGGATGCCGGCATCGAGCTGCGTTACGTGCACGGCAGCGGCCCGGCCGGGCGCATCCTGCACGAAGACCTCGACGCCTTCATCAGCAAGCCGCAGACCGCCCTCGGCCAGGCGCCAGCCGGCTACGGCAAGCGCACCGACAGCGAGCAGGTGCCGGTGATCGGCCTGCGCCGCAAGATCGCCCAGCGCATGCAGGATGCCAAGCGCCGCGTCGCGCACTTCAGCTATGTCGAGGAAATCGACGTCACCCAGCTCGAAGCCCTGCGCCAGCAGCTCAACGCCAAGCATGGCGAAAGCCGTGGCAAGCTCACGCTGCTGCCCTTCCTGGTGCGCGCCATGGTCGTCGCCCTGCGCGATTTCCCGCAGATCAACGCCACCTACGACGACGAGGCCCAGATCATCACCCGCCACGGCGCCGTACACGTGGGTATCGCCACCCAAGGTGACAACGGCCTCATGGTGCCAGTACTGCGTCACGCCGAAGCCGGCAGCCTGTGGAGCAACGCCAGCGAGATCGCCCGCGTCGCCAATGCCGCGCGCAACAACAAGGCCAGTCGGGAAGAGCTGTCCGGCTCGACCATCACCCTGACCAGCCTCGGCGCCCTGGGCGGTATCGTCAGCACGCCGGTGGTCAACACTCCCGAAGTGGCGATCGTCGGCGTCAACCGCATGGTCGAGCGCCCCGTGGTGATCGATGGCCAGATCGTGGTGCGCAAGATGATGAACCTGTCCAGCTCGTTCGACCATCGCGTGGTCGACGGGATGGACGCCGCCCTGTTCATCCAGGCCGTGCGCGGCCTGCTGGAACAGCCCGCCTGCCTGTTCGTGGAGTGAGCATGCAACAGATCCTCGATACCACCCTGCTGATTATCGGCGGGGGACCCGGCGGCTACGTGGCCGCCATCCGCGCCGGGCAACTGGGCATTCCCACCGTGCTGGTCGAAGGGCAGGCATTGGGCGGCACTTGCCTGAACATTGGCTGCATTCCGTCCAAGGCGCTGATCCACGTGGCCGAGCAGTTCCACCAGACCAGCCGGTATGCTGACGACTCGACGCTGGGTATCAGCGTCTCGGCACCGCAGCTGGACATTGCGCGCAGCGTCGAATGGAAGGACGGCATCGTCGACCGCCTCACCAGCGGTGTGGCGGCCTTGCTGAAGAAACATGGGGTGAAGGTGCTTCATGGCTGGGCGAAGATCCTCGACGGCAAGAACGTCGAGGTCGACGGCCAGCGCATCCAGTGCGAACACCTGTTGCTGGCGACAGGATCGAGCAGCGTCGAGCTGCCGATGCTGCCGCTGGGCGGGCCGGTGATTTCCTCTACCGAGGCCCTGGCACCGAAAAGCCTGCCGCAGCACCTGGTGGTGGTCGGCGGCGGCTATATCGGCCTGGAGCTGGGCATCGCCTACCGCAAGCTCGGTGCTCGAGTGAGCGTGGTAGAAGCACGTGATCGCATCCTGCCCACCTACGACGCCGAGCTGACCGCACCGGTAGCCGAGTCGCTGAAAAAACTCGGTATCGCACTGCACTTGGGACACAGCGTCGAAGGCTATGAACATGGCTGCCTGTCGGCACGCGACGGTGCAGGCCAACAGCTGCGCCTGGAAGCCGATCAGGTACTGGTCGCCGCTGGCCGTCGACCACGCACTCAGGGCTTTGGCCTGGAGAGCCTGGCGCTGAAGATGAACGGTGCGGCGATCGCCATCGACGAGCGCTGCCAGACCAGCATGCGCAACGTCTGGGCGATCGGCGACGTGGCCGGCGAACCGATGCTCGCACACCGAGCGATGGCCCAGGGCGAGATGGTCGCCGAACTTATCGCCGGCAAGACCCGCCGCTTCGAACCCACCGCGATTGCTGCGGTGTGCTTCACCGACCCGGAAGTGGTGGTGGCTGGCAAGACGCCTGAGCAGGCCAGCGCCGAAGGCCTGGACTGCATCGTTGCGCAGTTCCCCTTCGCGGCCAACGGACGAGCCATGAGCCTTGAATCGAAAAGCGGGTTCGTGCGCGTGGTTGCGCGTCGCGACAACCATCTGATCCTCGGTTGGCAAGCCGTCGGGGTGGCGGTTTCCGAACTGTCCACAGCCTTCTCCCAATCGTTGGAAATGGGCGCGCGGCTGGAAGACGTGGCCGGCACCATCCATGCCCACCCGACCTTGGGCGAGGCCGTGCAGGAAGCGGCATTGCGAGCTTTGGGGCATGCCTTGCATATCTGATCAGCACTGAAGCGGCGTTGGCCGTTTTGACCCGCAGCGCCTTGGGGTGCTGCGGGTCTTTTTTTGCAACAGCGGCTGTTGCCGATACCGGCAATGCGCTTCCTCCGATGGGCAATCCGCTGCCCAGGTGATACCTGTTGCTCGGCTACAACCCCCGCCAGGCTTGGCTTGAGCCAAATGGCACAGGTTTTGCCCCTTGCACAACGCGATTACCATCCAAGGAGGAAACACATGATGATCAGCCTCAACGGGCTGGGCTGGCAGACTGCATTGCAGCAGCCAAGCCGGGTCAACCATGACGCTGTGCAGGCCGATTTCATGCCGCAGCGTCAGGCAATGACCACCAGCAACACAGCAGCGCAGCAGAACAATCAAGGCAGTACCTCGCAGCAGAATGCCGAAGACGCTCGTCAGGAAGCTTTCGCCAAGCTCAAGGTGGCCCTGCAGAACCCTGACATTGGCGCACGCCAGCAGGCCAGTTCGTCGAAACCTGCAGCCAGCAATGCGCTGCAGGAGTTCCGCGACTACATGTCCAAGTCGCCAGCGGAAAAGATCAAGGAGAAGATCCTGCAGGAGCTCGGCATGACCGAGGAGGACTACAACGCCCTGCCTCCCGAGAAGAAACAGAAGATCGACGAGCAGATCGCCCAACGCATGAAGGAAGACGTCGAACTCAAGACCCAGGCCAAGCTGCAACAACAGGCTGAACGCGCAGCAGCCAACACGGCCGACATGGCCCAGGGGAGTGAGACCAGCAAGCAGCAGGAAGACAAGGAAAAGGCGCAGTCCGTCTGAATGGCATGACCGCGATGGCCGGTGCAACGCTGGCCATCACGGCAGGCTGCTGCGCAGGCAAAAACGCCTGTAGCCGAATCACCGGATAGCAGTGGCAAGCGAGAGGGAGGGAGGGAAAGGCGAGAAAGGAAGGATGTGTCCCCTGCTGGAATCGAACCAGCATCTAGCCCTTAGGAGGGGCTTGTTCTATCCGTTGAACTAAGGGGACATCACGGCGCGCATTCTACGCAAATTCAGTGGGTTGGAGAAGCCACCCGACGCGGCGCAGGCTGTCGGCGGCGAGCATGGTAACCAGCGCTCGACCGTTTGTCATGCCCAATGCTGGCATTTCCATGTAGTCGCTTTCCGCGATTTCTCACCGTCTCCAAGCTGCGAGGCGATTCAATTGCATGTTAATGGCATCGCCAGGGAATTTTTTGCGCAGGCACGGTCAAAACGTCAACGTCGGGCGCTTCGGCCTGATGGGGAACGCTTGCGTCATGTTGCATAGCCACTATGCTCAAGGATAGGGAAATCTTGCGGGTTTGATGATTTTCCCCAGGTCTTGTCGAACTTTACAAGATTTTGACAGCAAAGGCCTGACAACAGGACGAGACGGTAAAGAGTAAAACTTTTCAAACCAGTACTCATTTCTGATAATTGGTACTGGCATAAAGCCTTTACCCGGATCACTATTTGTCACAGAATTGACGCCAAGGAAACGGCGACCATGAGGCAAGATGAGCATCCAAAATCACATTACGGTTGAACATTTTGTCGTCGCGACGGTCGAACCCACTACCGTGCGGCCAATTTGAGAACCGCTTCCCCTGAACCAGAACAACCGGTCAATTTATATGCGCCCAATGAAACAGGCTATCTACTCCAGCCGCACCGCTGACAAGTTCGTCGTCCGCCTGCCTGACGGGATGCGTGAGCGCATTGCCGAGGTAGCGCGCAACCATCACCGCAGCATGAACTCCGAGATCATCGCCCGCCTGGAGCAAAGTCTCATCCAGGAAGGTGCGCTGGGCGACGAGCTGAGCATGCGCCTGGACAGCCCTGAGCTGTCCCTGCACGAACGCGAATTGCTGCAACGCTTCCGTCAACTGACCCATCGCCAGCAGAATGCGCTGGTCGCCCTCATCGCTCACGATGTGGAAATGGCTGCCGACGCCTCCTGAGGCTTCCAACGCCCACGAAAAAAGCCAGCGCAAGCTGGCTTTTTTCGTTTGAGCGGAATCCGTCAGAGCAGGAACAGTGTCGCCAGGCCAAGGAAGATGAAGAAGCCGCCGCTGTCGGTTACGGCAGTGATCATCACGCTCGAACCCATCGCCGGGTCACGCCCCAGGCGCACCAGTGTCATGGGGATCAATACCCCCATCAACGCCGCCAGCAGCAGGTTCAGGGTCATGGCCGCAGTCATCACCACACCCAGCGACCAACTGCCATAGAGCAGGAACGCCACTACCCCGATCACCCCGCCCCAGATCAGGCCGTTGATCAGCGATACCGCCAGCTCCTTGCGCATCAGACGACGGGTGTTGCCCGGCGATACCTGGTCCAGCGCCATTGCGCGCACGATCATGGTGATGGTCTGGTTACCCGAGTTACCACCGATACCGGCGACGATAGGCATCAGCGCCGCAAGCGCTACCAGCTTTTCGATCGACCCTTCGAACAGTCCGATCACCCGCGAGGCGACGAAGGCGGTGATCAGGTTGATCGCCAGCCACGCCCAACGGTTGCGCAGCGAACGCCAGACCGAGGCGAAGATATCTTCTTCCTCGCGCAGGCCGGCCATGTTGAGCACTTCGCTTTCGCTCTCTTCACGAATCAGGTCAACCATCTCGTCGATGGTCAGACGGCCGATGAGGCGATTGCTCTTGTCGACCACCGGTGCAGAAACCAGGTCATAACGTTCGAATGCTTGCGCAGCATCGTAGGCATCTTCCTCGGGCGTGAAGCTGACAGGGTCGGTCGCCATGACCTCCGCCACCTTCTTGTCCGGGTCGTTGACCAGCAGACGCTTGATCGGCAGCACACCCTTCAGAATGCCGTCGTAATCGACCACGAACAGCTTGTCGGTGTGCCCCGGCAGCTCCTTGAGCCGACGCAGGTAACGCAGTACCACTTCCAGGCTGACGTCTTCGCGGATGGTGACCATCTCGAAGTCCATCAGCGCACCGACCTGCTCCTCGTCGTAGCTCAGGGCCGAACGCACGCGCTCACGCTGCTGGGCATCGAGGCTTTCCATCAGCTCATGGACAACGTCACGCGGCAGCTCAGGCGCCAGGTCAGCCAGTTCGTCTGCGTCCATTTCCTTGGCCGCAGCCAGCAGCTCGTGATCGTCCATGTCGGCGATCAACGTCTGACGTACGGCGTCGGAAACTTCTAGAAGGATGTCGCCGTCACGATCCGAGCGCACCAGCTGCCAGACCGTCAGACGATCTTCCAGGGGCAAGGCTTCGAGGATATAGGCGATGTCGGCGGGGTGCAGATCATCGAGCTTGCGCTGTAGCTCGACCAGGTTCTGGCGGTGGACGAGGTTTTCCACCAGGTCGTTGTGCTGACCCTCCTGACGATGAGTCAGGTCCTCAACGACGCGCTGGCGCTGCAGTAGCTCGATCACCTGGGCGAGGCGATCCTGCAGGCTCTCTTGGACTTTCTTTACTTCGACTTCGGTCATAGGCGAACTCCACTCCCAGCAGCGGAGCACGCCGGGAGAATCAATCGGTCAGATCTGGCTTGATAAAGCGGATTAAGGGGTAACTACTGGGTAAGTCCATGGTGGTATTCCACAAGCCCCGGCGGGGCTGACGGGCGCAATCATACACTGCTCAAGCTGTCTGATCGCTTAAATTTTTGGCTGGAACAATCGTTTGCGCGATAAAGCTGTGACAACGCTCGAAGCCAACAGTGCGACGGCGGACAACAGCGAAAAAGCACATCGATGTGCAGCAGGGGTTTATATGGAGTCTAGTCGCGTTGCACTGACAGATTCGTGAACGGCAGAAAAGAAAAAGCCCGCTACAGGAGCGGGCTTTTTGGTGTGGCGGACTCAGGAGGATTCGAACCTCCGACCGCTCGGTTCGTAGCCGAGTACTCTATCCAGCTGAGCTATGAGTCCGTGGTGGTAGTTTTAGACCAGATTACCACTGGTTTTTGAAGCTTCTCTTCTTGAAGATTTCTCGACAAGCAAAGCCACTTCAGAAAGTGGCGGACTCAGGAGGATTCGAACCTCCGACCGCTCGGTTCGTAGCCGAGTACTCTATCCAGCTGAGCTATGAGTCCGTCGATGGTAGTTTTAGACCAGATTACCACTGGTGAAATGATGCGTCTTCCAAAGAAAACCGCCTCATTGTATGGCGGACTCAGGAGGATTCGAACCTCCGACCGCTCGGTTCGTAGCCGAGTACTCTATCCAGCTGAGCTATGAGTCCGTGTCTTGCCGCGCATTATAGTTCGCTAAACCGTTTTGCCAAGTACTTTTTCGTTTAATTTCAACGACTTAAGCATTTTGACCAGTTACAGCGCCCTACACGAAGAATGGCGGTGAAGGGGGGATTCGAACCCCCGATACCCTTATGAGGTATACTCCCTTAGCAGGGGAGCGCCTTCGGCCACTCGGCCACCTCACCGCAACACGGGGCGTATATTAACCAGACCCCTCCCCGTTTGCAAACCCTTTTTTGAAAAAAACTTCAAAAAAATTAAAGGGTTGGTTCTTCGTCCTTCTCTTTCTTGATCCGCAGGTAGATTTCCTCGCGGTGAACAGCCACTTCCTTAGGGGCACTCACACCGATTCGTACCTGGTTGCCTTTGACACCCAGGACCGTCACGGTGATCTCACCATCACCAATGATCAGGCTCTCGGCGCACCGACGAGTCAGAATCAACATAGCTTTCTCCTCACGCAGTTCATTCAGGGACAACAGTCTGTTGGAAACGGAGGCTGGTCGGGACGAAGGCCCAGCCCTCCTTATCGGCTGTCAGGCAGGAAAGGACAGTAACCCGCATGACAGCCAGAAACGCGAAGGGCGCGGCCGAAGCCGCGCCCCCCGGGGCAATGCGTCACTCGCTCTGTCGGGCAGGCGCATCGAGCTCGAACGCGGTGTGCAGCGCGCGTACGGCCAGCTCCAGGTACTTCTCTTCGATCACCACCGACACCTTGATCTCGGAAGTGGAGATCATCTGGATGTTGATGCTCTCCTTGGCCAGGGCCTCGAACATACGGCTGGCCACGCCCGCGTGGGAGCGCATGCCGACGCCAACGATCGACACCTTGGCGATCTTGGTATCGCCGATCACTTCACGCGCACCGATTTCACGGGCGGTGTTCTCCAGCACGCTCAGAGCCTTTTCGTACTCGTTGCGGTGCACGGTGAAGGTGAAGTCGGTGGTGTTATCGTGCGAGACGTTCTGCACGATCATGTCGACTTCGATGTTCGCGGCGCTGATCGGGCCGAGGATCTTGAAAGCAACGCCCGGGGTGTCCGGCACGCCACGAATGGTCAGCTTGGCCTCATCACGGTTGAAGGCGATACCGGAAATGATCGGCTGTTCCATGGATTCCTCTTCATCGATGGTAATGAGGGTACCCGGACCCTCCTTGAAGCTGTGCAGCACGCGCAGCGGAACGTTGTATTTGCCGGCGAACTCCACCGAACGGATCTGCAGCACCTTGGAACCGAGGCTGGCCATTTCCAGCATCTCTTCAAAGGTGATCTTCTCCAGGCGACGGGCCTGCGGTACCACACGTGGATCGGTGGTATAGACGCCATCGACATCGGTGTAGATCTGACATTCGTCGGCCCCCAGCGCTGCCGCCAGGGCAACACCGGTCGTGTCGGAGCCACCACGCCCGAGGGTGGTGATGTTGCCGTGCTCGTCGACGCCCTGGAAACCTGCGACCACGACCACGGTGCCAGCCTTGAGGTCGGCGCGGATCTTCTGGTCATCGATCTGCAGGATGCGCGCCTTGTTGTGCGCGCTGTCGGTCAGGATGCGCACCTGGTTGCCGGTGTAGGACACCGCCGGCACGCCACGCTTGATCAGCGCCATGGCCAGCAGCGCAATGGTCACCTGCTCGCCGGTCGAGACGATCACATCCAGTTCACGCGGAACCAGCTGATCGGACACCTGCTTGGCCAGGTCGATCAAGCGGTTGGTTTCCCCGCTCATGGCCGACAGCACAACCACCAGGTCATCGCCTGCCTCGCGGTGTTTCTTGACCTTGTCGGCCACCTGCTCGATCCGCTCGATAGAGCCAACGGAGGTGCCGCCAAATTTCTGTACGATCAACGCCATTTCAAAGTGCCTCAGCCCACGAAGGGCACCCAGTAAACAATCCTTCCTGACGCGCCCCGCAAACAGACTGCGGGGCGCGTCATCTCAAAGCCCCTGCTCGGCGAACGGCACGGCCAGTGCCAGGGCCTGATCCAGCGCAGCGACGTCGACGCCACCACCCTGGGCCATGTCCGGACGACCACCGCCCTTTCCGCCCACCGCCGCAGCGGCCTGCTTCATCAGGTCGCCAGCCTTGAGTTGGCTGGAGAGGTCTTTGGTCACGCCGGCCACCAGCACGACCTTGCCCTCATGCTCGCTGCCCAGCAGGATCACTGCATGGCCGAGCTTGTTCTTCAGCTGATCGACGAGTGCCAGCAGCGCCTTGCCATCCTGCCCATCCAGGCGAGCGGCAAGCACCTTGGCACCCTTGACCTCAACGGCCGCACTGGAGAGATCGTCCCCTGCGGCGCTGGCGGCCTTGGCCTGCAGCTGCTCGAGCTGCTTCTCCAGCTGACGGTTGCGCTCGAGCACAGCCGACAGCTTGTCGATCAGGTTGTCGCGGTTACCCTTGACCAGTTGCGCCGCTTCCTTGACCTGCTCTTCGGCAGCGTTCAGGTAGGCTAGCGCCGCAGCACCGGTGATCGCCTCGATACGACGCACACCTGAGGCTACGCCACCTTCACTGATAATCTTGAACAGGCTGATATCGCCGGTGCGCTTGGCGTGAATACCGCCGCACAGCTCTACCGAGAAATCACCGCCCATGCTCAGTACGCGCACGGTGTCGCCGTATTTCTCACCGAACAGCGCCATGGCGCCTTTGCGCTTGGCGGTCTCGATATCGGTCTCGACGGTTTCGACCGCGGAGTTCTTGCGCACTTCGCGGTTTACGATGTCTTCGAGTGCCTTGATCTGCGCAGGCGTCACAGCCTCGAAGTGGCTGAAGTCGAAGCGCAGGCGCTGGCTGTCGACCAGCGAGCCCTTCTGCTGGACGTGCTCGCCCAGCACTTCACGCAGAGCAGCGTGCAGCAGGTGAGTCGCTGAGTGGTTCAGCGAGGTGGCGTGCTGCACATCGGCATCCACGCGGGCCTCGACCGGGGCGCCAATCAGCAGCGCGCCGCTGGCGACCACGCCGTGGTGCAGGAAGGCACCACCGGTCTTGGTGGTGTCGCGCACATCGAAGCGCGCAGCGCCAGCCTGCAGGTAGCCACTGTCACCGACCTGGCCGCCGGATTCGGCGTAGAACGGCGTGCGATCCAGGACGACCACGCCCTCCTCGCCTTCGCCCAACTGGTCGACCGACTGGCCGTCCTTGTACAGGGCGATGATCTTGCCCTGACCTTCGGTGCTGCTGTATCCGAGGAAATCGGTGGCGGTATCGACCTTGACCAGGCTGTTGTAGTCCATGCCGAAGGCGCTGGCCGAGCGGGCGCGCTCGCGCTGGGCGTCCATCTCGCGCTCGAAGCCGGCTTCGTCGATGGTCAGCTCACGCTCGCGGGCGATGTCGGCGGTCAGGTCCATGGGGAAGCCATAGGTGTCGTACAGCTTGAACACCACGTCGCCCGGCACGACCGTGCCCTGCAGCTGCGCCAGGTCCTGTTCGAGGATGCGCAGGCCCTGCTCGAGAGTCTTGGCGAACTGCTCTTCTTCGGTTTTGAGCACGCGCTCGATGTGCGCCTGCTGGCTCTTGAGCTCGGGGAAGGCTTCACCCATCTCGCTGACCAGCGCGGCCACGACCTTGTGGAAGAAGCTGCCCTTGGCGCCAAGTTTGTTGCCATGGCGGCAGGCGCGACGAATGATGCGGCGCAGCACATAGCCACGGCCTTCGTTGGAAGGCAGCACGCCGTCGGCGATCAGGAAGCCGCAGGAACGGATGTGGTCGGCGACCACTTTCAGCGACGACTGCGCTTCGTTACGGCAACCGATGGCCTGGGCTGCGGCATCGAGCAGACTCTGGAACAGGTCGATCTCGTAGTTCGAGTGCACGTGCTGCATCACCGCACTGATGCGCTCAAGGCCCATGCCGGTGTCCACCGACGGGGCGGGCAACGGGTGCAGGACGCCGTCGGCAGTGCGGTTGAACTGCATGAAGACGTTGTTCCAGATCTCGATGTAGCGGTCGCCGTCTTCTTCCGGCGAGCCGGGTGGGCCACCCCAGATGTCGGCGCCGTGGTCGTAGAAGATCTCGGTGCACGGACCGCAAGGGCCGGTATCACCCATGGTCCAGAAGTTGTCGGAAGCGTACGGGGCGCCTTTGTTGTCACCGATGCGCACCATGCGCTCGGCCGGCACGCCGACTTCCTTGGTCCAGATGTCGTAGGCTTCGTCGTCGCTGGCGTAGACAGTGACCCAGAGCTTCTCCTTGGGCAGGTTCAGCCACTTGTCGGAGGTCAGGAAGGTCCAGGCAAAGGTGATCGCGTCGCGCTTGAAATAGTCACCGAAGCTGAAGTTGCCCAGCATCTCGAAGAAAGTGTGGTGACGCGCGGTGTAGCCGACGTTTTCCAGGTCGTTGTGCTTGCCACCGGCGCGCACGCACTTCTGGCTGCTGACAGCGCGCGTGTAGGCGCGCTTCTCGGCGCCCAGGAAGCAGTCCTTGAACTGGTTCATGCCTGCGTTGGTGAACAGCAGGGTTGGGTCGTTGTTCGGGATCAGCGAACTGGAGGCGACTCGGGTATGTCCCTGCTCTTCGAAGAAGCGAAGGAAGGCTTCACGGATTTCTGCGCTTTTCATAGGTTCTTCCACGGAAACGGCGGCCGTTTTGGCTAACGCGTCGGATCGACGAAACGACGGCAAAGGGCCGCATTATATCGGTCCTGCAATCGAGGTGCAGTGTGTTTATGCGATGGAAACCGGCAAACGGACAGTTTTTCCGCTGCAAACAGGTAAAAACGACATGAGCGGATGCTAAATCGGAGCTTTCGTCACTGACAAGCCAATTACCGCCCAGGGGAAAGGAAAAGGGAATAGGCGGCAAATTAAATCCCTGTCATCCGCCTCATACTGACGATTCAGGCGGTATAGGAGTACCACTGGAACCACCAAGCGAACGCCAGAATGCAGCCTCCCCTACGAAAGGAGACGCCCATGGCGCCCGAAGACCTCATGATCCACACCCCTTCCGGCCTTGTGCTGAGACAACAACTACCCTACAGAAGCGGCCCACTGGCGATCAGTCGCCATGACCACACGCTGCTGATCGAAGCACTGGCCCCAGACACCGAACTGTCGGTTCATCCAAGCCCCGAAGGCATCGCGCTGCGCATCGAAGCTACCCGCTACACGCTGGCCCTGGCAAAAACAGAGATGCTGCATATTCGTACTGGCGCCGGCGATGACAACGTATTCGTCGAGTCCACCCTCGACAGCCGCATCGTGATCGAGACCGGCGAGGGCAACGACAGAATCCGGATCGAGGGCCAATTGCCTCCTGATGGCCAGCCCCTGAATGCCGGCTCGGTGATCATTGACGCCGGGGCCGGCGATGACCACGTCGTGGTAGAAGGGGTTCGGCAAGCAGAAATCGATGGCGGCAAGGGCAACGACGCCCTGCACAGCGCCGCTGCCCACAGCACGTTGTATGCCGGCGCTGGCGACGACGTCGTCAGGGTCAATGCGGGCAATGCGACCATCGAGGCCTTTGCCGGCCACAATCGCCTGTCCACAGGGCCACTGGACGATCGACTCTACGGCAACGCCAGCAGCATTCTCGTCGAGGACGGTTTCAGCGCACCACTGCTCTACGAGGCACACGATGCGGAGCTACCAGCGCAATACCTAGACACCTTCGATATCCAGGGTGATCCCGCGTACACCGACAAGGTCAGGCGCCAGTTGGTGATGCTGCGGGCCAGCCCGAGTGCCTCGGGGCTTCTGGAGCAGTTGGTGGCGCACAAGGTGAAGGTCGCCATCAAGTCGATCCCGGAACTGGACAATGCTTATGCTGGATTTGATCCCGCCCAAGGCGATCCGACAATCCGAAACGGCATGCGAGGCGATCGCATCCTGAACTGCAAAATCGGCTATAACCCGCTGGCCCACAGGCGTGACGCACCATCACTGGTGATGCTCTACCACGAGCTCTGTCACGTCTGGAACTTCGCGACCGGAAGCGTGAACGACAACTCCGAGCGCTTGGCTGTCGGGCTAGAAAACCCGGGCTCCCTGTTCGATTTCGACGACGATCCAAGCACGCCCGATACCGACACCAATCCTGCGCCGTTCAACGAAAATGCCTTGCGACACGAACTGGGCCTACCACCCAGGCTGACTTACCCCTGAACCCCTACTCCAGGCGCTGCCCGGAATCCGGCACGATCAGAATCCCTGCCCGCAAGCCATTCCTGACCTTGGGGTTGGGGAAAATGATACGTGCCCCTTCCTCTTCCACGACCCAGCGCGTTTCGGCCAGGTCCTCGGCCAGCAGATAGCCCTTGCTCAGCTCGGAAAAATTCTCGATATCCGTCGGCAAGTGCAGGTGGAAACTGTCGCTGTGCTTGATGATCTCGCGCGCCACGCTGAACAGCTTCAGGCCATCGAGCGAGGCATCGGTCTCAGGCTCGGTATGCTCGATGATCTGAACAAGCCGCGCCTCGAGCTTGTCGAGATTGACCTGCTCGTTCTGCCCGAAAGGACGGGCCTTGCCCAGCTCCAGGGTGAAGGCTTCGGCGTCGAGTTGTTCGTAGGTGAAAGCACTGAAGGTGATCGACGACTTGCTCTGCAGCAGCACCGCCTCCATGCCGGCGGCCGCCAGGCGCGCCAGTTCGCGGCGTGAATGCTTGCGGCCTTCCTTGAACGGGTACAGCGCGAACTGCTCGATCTTCGAACCACGAATGGCCGTGTGCAGGTCGTAATGCAGGCGAGTACGCTCGGGCTTGCTGAAGAACACCCGGGCAAACTGCTCGAGCTCCGCGGCGCGCAGCGCCTCGAAACCACTGGAAAGCTCGTGACGACCGTTGAACAGGCGATTGATGTCCTGCTCGATGAAGCGCTCGCCCTTGCGAATCGCCGCAGGGTTGCCGAACAGGAACAACACCCTGGCACGCGGCTTGATCTGGCCGTTGGCCACACCATGCAGCAGCCGCTCCAACAACTCGATCGGCGCGGTCTCGTTGCCGTGGATGCCGGCCGACAACAACAGGTCGAGCCGACAATCTTCGCTCTCGGCCGGACGCACCTCCAGCGCGCCCTCCCCCAACCAGCGCAAACGCACGCCCTTGGGGGTCACTTGGGTCTTCTCGGCCGGTTCGTGATCGGTCAGGGTCAGCTCAAGCAGTTTGCCGAGGGCGAGCATAGGGCATTTCCTTAGTGGTGGTGACCGCAATCCGGACCGTGCACGTGATCGTCGTCTTCACCGACCTCGGCAGGTTCCATCTCCAGTTGCAGGCTGACCAGGTTGGTGGCCATCGGGCGCAGCAACAGGTTGGCGTACTCGGTATCGTCTTCCTCGACATCGACACCGATCAGCAGTTGACCGCGGCCATCCTGCTGGATCCACACCTCCTTGCCTTGCCAGACCACCGCAAAGCGGGTGCAGGAGGTTTCCAGCTGGGTGCCGTCTTCATCTTCCAGGATCAGGCGCAGGGCGTCGGACATTGCAAATTCTCTCTATCAAGGTTGGCGTTGGAACGGATAGACCGAACCCAACTTCAGGATCTGGGTCAACTCATCCAGTGCCGTACGGCATTCGTCCAGCAACTGCGGGTCGGCAAGATCAGCTTCGCCCAGACGGTCGCGGTAGTGCTTGTCGACCCACTGCACCAGGGTGTCGTACAGCGGGGCGGTCATGATAACGCCTTGGTTGACCGCCGCCAGTTCCGTTTCCTTCAGGGCCACGCGCAAGCGCAGGCAGGCGGGGCCTCCGCCGTTCTGCATGCTCTGCTTGAGGTCGAACACCTTGACCTCCTTCACCACACCCTGCTGGCCGGTCAGCTGGCTCAGGTAACTCCACACGCGCTCGTTGTTGCGGCACTCTTCAGGTACCACCAGCAGCATGGAACCGTCGTCGCGCGACAGCAACTGGCTGTTGAACAGGTAGGACCGCACCGCGTCCTCCACCGTCACTGCCGAACGCGGCACGCGGATGGCCTGGAAGTTGCCGCCCTTTGCAGCCAGTTTAGCCTGCAGTTGGCCAAGCACCGTGTCGGTCTCGAGGAAGGCGTCCTCGTGGTAGAACAGCACCTCGCCGTTACCCACCGAAATCACGTCGTTATGGAACACCCCCTGGTCGATCACCGCCGGGTTCTGTTGAGCGTAGACCACACCTTCCTCGCCAAGGCCATGCAACCGCGCCACGGCCTGGGAGGCCTCGAGGGTCTGGCGCGCCGGATACTTCTGTGGCGCCGGGTAGCGCGCGTCGAAGGCGCTGCGACCATAGACGAAGAACTCCACGCCCGACTCGCCGTACGCACGGCAGAAGCGCGTGTGATTGGCCGCACCCTCGTCGCCGAACTGGGCCACTGCCGGCAATGCCGCGTGGTGGGCGAAATGCTGCTCGTCAGCGAACATCGCCGCCAGCACGCGACTGGTGGTCGGGTGTTCGATGCTGCGGTGGTATTTGCAGTTGAGGTTGGCTGCAGTGAAATGCACCCGCCCATCCGCCGTGTCGGCGCTGGGGCTGACGGTGGCGGCGTTGGCCACCCACATGCTCGAGGCCGAGCAACTGGCGACGAGCAGCGGCATGGCCTCCTTGGCGGCGCGGCGGATCACCTCGGCGTCGCTGCCGGTGAAGCCCAGGCGGCGCAGGGCAGCCACATCCGGTCGCTCCTGCGGGGCCAGCACACCTTGCTTGAAGCCCATTTCCATCAGGGCTTTCATTTTTGCCAGGCCCTGGCGTGCCGCTTCTCGCGGGTTGGAGCACTGCTGGCTGTTGCTCTGCGAGGCCACGTTGCCGTACGAGAGGCCGCCGTAGTTGTGGGTTGGCCCCACCAGGCCATCAAAATTCACTTCATAGGATTTCATCGGCTAGCTCCGAGACCTGTTGTTATAGGGTGACGCCCGGCGTCAGGGTCGCCGGCAGGGCAAGGCTGGCGGTCTCCAGCGAGGCCACGGGGTAGGCGCAGTAGTCCGCCGCGTAATAGGCACTGGCCCGGTGATTGCCACTGGCCCCCACGCCACCGAACGGTGCGCTGCTGGCGGCGCCGGTGAGTTGCTTGTTCCAGTTGACGATGCCGGCGCGACTGCGCAGCCAGAAGTACTGGTAACGAGCGCGCGAGTCGGACAGCAACCCGGCTGCCAGGCCGTACTGGGTGTTGTTGGCCTCATCGATCGCCGCATCAAAGTCGCTGTAGCGAATCACCTGCAGCAGTGGGCCGAAGAACTCTTCGTCGGGCCGGTCGGCAACTGCCGACACATCGAGGATGCCTGGCGTCAACAAGGCCGCGCCGGCCTTTGGCTGGGTCATTTCCAGCAGCGCCAGCGCGCCCTTGGCCAGCAGTTCGGACTGCGCCGCCAGCAAGGCACCGGCAGCCTGCAGCGAAATCACCGAGCCCATGAACGGCGCCGGTTGCTGATCGAAGGCACCGACGCTGATGCTGCGACTGACCTCGACCAGGCGCGCAAGCAGCGTGTCCCCCCAGGCGCCGTGCGGCACCAGAAGACGGCGGGCACAGGTACAACGCTGCCCGGCCGAAATGAACGCCGACTGGATGATGGTGTAGACCGCAGCATCCAGATCCTTGACCTCATCGACCACCAGCGGATTGTTGCCGCCCATTTCCAGCGCCAGGATTTTGTCCGGACGACCGGCGAACTGCTGGTGCAGCAGGTTGCCGGTGCGGCTGGAACCGGTGAAGAACAGACCATCTATGCCCGGGTTGGCCGCCAGAGCGACACCGGTTTCACGGGCGCCCTGCACCAGGTTGAGCACACCGCTCGGCAGCCCGGCGGCGATCCAGCACTTGACCGTCAGCTCGGCGACCTTGGGGGTCAGCTCGCTGGGCTTGAACACGACACAGTTGCCAGCCAGCAGCGCCGGCACGATATGGCCGTTAGGCAAGTGACCAGGGAAGTTATAGGGGCCGAACACCGCCACCACACCATGCGGCTTGTGGCGCAACACGGCGGTCGCGTCGGCCAGCGGGCCGCTCTTCTCGCCGGTACGCTCGCGGTAGCTCTGCACCGAAATCGCCACCTTGTTGACCATGCTGGTGACTTCGGTGGCCGACTCCCACAAGGGCTTGCCGGTTTCCTCACCGATGCAGCGGGCCAGTTCGTCCGCGTTGGCCTTGAGCTGGTCGGCGAAGCCTTCGAGCACGGCGATGCGCGCCTCCAGGCTCAGTTGCGCCCAGGCCGGAAAGGCATTGCGCGCCGCCTGCACCGCAGCTTCGACCTGAGCAGGCGCCGCGCCCTGCCCTTGCCAGACCACGGCCTGGCTGACCGGGTCGAGCGATTGCAGGGCGTCACCCTGGCCGGCCTGCCAGTTTCCGGCGATGTAATGCGTGGTCATTATTGGGTCTCCCGGGGTGCAGTCAGCGGCACGGCGCGAACGTTATCGCCAACGCCCAGGCGCAGGCGCTTGGCGGTCTGCGGATCGACGACCAATGTCCCGGCCGCCAGACGCGCGGGCGCTGCGGTAATACGGCAGTCTTCGCGCTTGCGGTTGTGGATGATGTAAGGCGTGGCGTCGTCACCCGGCGTACCGACCGCCAGCACCAGGGTTTCACTCTCGCGCACGGCTCGGATCTTCGCGGTCTCGCATTCGATTGCCGGACCGGCATCGAAGATGTCGACGTAGCCTTGATAGTTGAAACCTTCGCGCTTGAGCATCGCCAGCGCAGGCTCGGTGTCGGTGTGCACGCGCCCGATGACGCTGCGCGCAGCCTCCGACAGGAAACAGGTGTACAGCGGGAACTTGGGCATCAGCTCGGCGATGAACGACTTGTTGCCCACGCCGGTGAGGTAGTCGGCCTGGCTGAATTCCATCTTGAAGAAGTGGCGGCCCAGGCTTTCCCAGAACGGCGAACGACCGGCAGCGTCGGACATGCCACGCATCTCGGCGATGATCTTCTTGCCGAACAGGTCAGGGAATTCGGCGATGAACAGCATGCGCGACTTCGACAATAGGTGCCCATTGCGCCCGCTGCGGTAGTCACTGCGCAGGAACAGCGAGCACAGCTCGGAGTTGCCGGTCAGGTCGTTGGCCAGGAACAGGGTCGGGATCTCGCGGTAGATGTTCAGTTCCTGCGAGGCGCTGACCGTCAGGCCGACCCGATAGTTGTACCAAGGCTCGCGCAGACCGACGGCGCCGGCGATGGCGCTGATGCCGACCACCAGGCCTTCGTCGTTCTCCAGCACGAACAGGTAGTCGGTGTCGCCACGCTCGGCTTCGCCACTGAAGCTCTTCTCGGCCCAGCCGACACGGCGGGCCAGTCGCTCCTCGTTGGCAGGAAGCGTGGTCAGCCCGGTGGTGCCGGTGCTGCGGGCCAATTCGATCAGCGCAGGTAAATCGCTGCTGCGTACAGGACGAACGATCATGCTATCTCCTTGTGCGGCGGCCTCTGCCTGCCGCGAATCGCGCTTGCCAGCTTCGCGCAGGCTCAGGCGGCAACCAGACGGACGCTGCCGCCTTCACCGACGCCCAGGGCGTCGGCAGCTTCATTGCTCAGTGCCACCGGCTTGCCCGGCACCCAGTCCAGTTCCAGCAGCACGGCGCGGTAGTCCTGCAACTGGCCGTTGCACACCAGGTACGGGCGCCCGCCCTTGACTGGCGTGTCGTCAATCCTGACCGGCACCACGCGGCTCTGGGCAATCGAGCGGATCGCCGAGGTGCGTGCATGCAAGGTCGGGCCACCGTCGAAGATGTCGATGTAGTGCTCGGTCTCGAAACCCTCGCGCATCAGGATGTCGAAGGTGATCTGCGCGCGCGGGTGCACCTGGCCCATGGCTTCCTGGGCTTCGTCGTGCAGTAACGGCACGTAGATCGGGTAGTGCGGCATCAGTTCGGCGAGGAAGGTCCTGCTCTTCAGTCCGCACAGGCGCTCGGCGTCGGCGTAGTTGAGGTCGAAGAAGTTGCGCCCGATGGCGTCCCAGAACGGTGACTCGCCCTGATCGTCGCTGTAGCCGACGATCTCGGTCACCACCGAGTCGGCAAAACGCTCGGGATGCGAAGCCATGAACAGCAGGCGACCGCGCGAATTGAGTTCGGCGAAGCCGCTGTTCACCAGCTCGGGCAATACGTAGAAGCTGGTCAGCAGGCTGTTGCCGGTCAGGTCGTGGCACAGCGACAGAACGTGGATCTTGTTGTGGATCTTCAGCTCGCGCGAAGCGTGCACGAAGGTTTCGTTGCGAAAGCTGTAGAACGGCTCGGAATAGCCGGCCGAGGCGACGATGGCCGAACAGCCGGCGAGCTTGCCGGAGGTGCTGTCTTCAAGCACGAAGAAATAGCTCTCTTCTCCGTTGAAGCTCACCTCGGCAGCGAAGGAGGTTTCCGAGGCGGCGATCTTGTCGCCCAGGCGGCCCGCGTCATCGGGCAGCGAGGTGACACCAATGGGGCTGTCGGCAGCCATGCGCTGCACTTCATTCAGATCCGCCATTTGCGCGGGGCGCATCACCAGCATGGTGTCACTCCTTTGGAATACGGGCCGACCCGGTCGGCACGGAAGAACGGCGGGCACACCCTTGCTTGCACAAGCAGGCACCCGCACTGGAATTCAGGTATCGCCGGCGCAGTACGATCCGCCCCGGCGATGGGACCGCAGGGCGATCAGCCCTGGGTCAGCTTGGCCACAGCGCGCTCGAAGCGGTCCAGACCCTCGTCGATGTCAGCGTCCTCGACCACCAGGCTCGGCGCGAAGCGCACGACGTCAGGACCGGCCTGCAGCACCATCACGCCTTCTTTCTCGGCGGCATTGAGGATGTCCTTGGCCTTGCCTTTCCAGGCCTCGCTCAGCACACAGCCGATCAGCAGGCCAACGCCACGCACCTGGGTGAACAGGCCAGTGTCCTGGCCGATCCTCTCCAGACGGGTCTTGAAACGCGCGTGCTTGGTCTTGATGCCGGCCAGCGTCTCGGGAGTGTTGACCACGTCCAGCACCGCACAGGCGACGGCGCAACCCAGCGGGTTACCGCCATAGGTGGTGCCGTGGGTGCCAACGGCCAGGTGCTTGGCAAGCTCGGTGGTGGTCAGCATGGCACCGATCGGGAAGCCACCGCCCAGGCTCTTGGCGCTGGTCAGGATATCCGGGGTCACGCCGTAGTGCTGGTAGGCGTACAGCGATCCGGTACGGCCGACGCCAGTCTGCACTTCATCGAAGATCAGCAGGGCGTTGTGCTCGTCACACAGTTTGCGCGCACCTTCCAGGTAGGCCTTGTCGGCCGGCACCACCCCGCTCTCGCCCTGGATCGGCTCGATCACTACGGCGCAGGTCTTGTCGGAGATCTGTGCCTTCAGCGCTTCCAGGTCGTTGTACGGGACATGGCTGATGCCGGTGATCTTGGGTCCGAAACCGTCGGAGTACTTGGGCTGGCCACCGACGCTGACGGTGAACAGGGTGCGACCGTGGAAGCTGTTCACGGTGGCGATGATCTCGTGCTTTTCCGGGCCGAAGCGGTCATGCCCGACACGTCGGGCCAACTTGAAGGCGGCCTCGTTGGCTTCGGCGCCGGAGTTGCAGAAGAAAGCACGGTCGGCAAAGGTGGCATCCACCAGCTTGTGCGCCAGGCGCAGGGCCGGCTCGTTGGTGAAGACGTTGGACACGTGCCACAGGGTGTTGGCCTGTTCGGTCAGCGCCTTGACCAGTGCTGGGTGGCAATGACCCAGGGAGTTAACCGCAATGCCGCCGGCGAAGTCGATGAGTTCGCGGCCCGACTGGTCCCAGACGCGGGAACCCTCGCCTCGAACAGGAATGAAGGCCGCCGGGGAGTAGTTGGGAACCATGACCTGGTCGAAATCGGCACGCTGCACCGGGGCTTGCTCAACGGACATCTGAGTCTCCTGAAGAGGAACGCTGGCCTGAAAGTGGCGAGCGATGGGGGGATTGTAAGGACTGATCGGCGCCTGTCCTTGCTGCCAGGCGACAACTTGTTACAGCGCCAACCCCTGTTTTACCTGGGTTTTCGGCAATGCGACAAACACTGTCGCAATCGCGCAGTGTAACGGGCTGACGGGGTGGCGGGGAGAGGGTTGGGCAAATTGGGAGAACGGGTGTTCACAGGAGAGGGAGATGCCCGCGGCGGCCCTATCGCGGGGCAAGCCCGCTCCCACAGCTACCCCGGCGAACTCAGAATCAGTGGGGCAGCTATGGAAGCGGACTCGCCCCGACCTCAACCGCGCTCGGCCGGCGCCGAACTCAACTCGAACGGGCTGCTGCTGCGCCGCTGGTTGCGGTCTTCCCGCGGCGTGGCGCCAAAGAAATTGCGGTAGGCGCTGGAGAAATGCGGCCCGGATGAGAACCCGCACGACAAGCCGATCTGGATGATCGACTTGCTGGTCTGCATCAGCATCTGCCGCGCCTTGTTCAGGCGCAGCTCCAGATAGTACTGGCTGGGCACGCGATTGAGGTACTGCTTGAAGATCCGCTCCAACTGCCGGCGCGAGACACAGACATGCTGGGCGATCTCGTCGGTGGTCAGCGGCTCCTCAATGTTGGCCTCCATCAACAGCACGGCCTGGGTCAGCTTGGGGTGGCTGGAGCCCAGACGATTCTGCAACGGGATACGCTGACGCTCCCCGCCTTCACGAATGCGCTCGACCACCAGTTCCTCGGACACCGCGCCGGCCAACTCTGCCCCGTGATCACGGGCCAGCACCGCCAGCAGCAGGTCGGTCACCGCCATGCCACCACAGGCCGTCAGGCGGTCGCGATCCCAGTCGAACAGATGACTGGTGGCGATAACCTTGGGGAAACGCTCTGCAAAGTCGTCCTGCCAGCGCCAGTGCACCGCCGCCCGGTAACCGTCGAGCAGACCCAGCAAGGCCAACGGGTACACGCCCGCCGACAACCCACCAATCATGCAGCCACTGCGGGCCAGGTGCTTGAGCGCCGCCGACAGCGCCGAACCCACCGCCAGCGGCGGCTCGTCAGCGAGCACCAGAAGCTTCTGGAAGCCCTCCAGCCGACCGTTCCAGGGCTCGCCCGGCAGGCGCCAGGCGCCCGCTTCGGCAGGCTCGGCCTGCAGGTACGCCAGCTCGTAGACCACATCAGGATGCACCCGCTGCGCCACCTGCAGCACTTCCTCGGCCAGGGCCAGGGTCAGCGGCTTGGTGCCGGGCCAGATAAGAAATCCGATTCGCTGGGTGGTCATAGGCTAGGTCCGAAACCTGAAGTCGAGTGAGGCACGGGTCATGCCGCGCTCGCTGCGCAGCATGCCCTATTCTGGTGCAGGAGTGCAGCTTTTACTTCAGGCTGCCCGAGAGGAACTGCTTGAGACGCTCGGATTGCGGATTGACCAGCACCTCACGCGGATTACCCCGCTCCTCGACCAACCCCTTGTGCAGGAACACCAGTTGGTTGGACACCTCGCGGGCAAAGCCCATTTCATGCGTGACCACCACCATGGTGCGGCCTTCCTGGGCCAACGACTGCATGACCTTCAGCACATCGCCCACCAGCTCAGGATCGAGCGCCGAAGTCGGCTCGTCGAACAGCATCACCTCAGGCTCCATGGCCAGGGCGCGAGCGATCGCCACACGCTGCTGCTCACCGCCGGACATGTGCCCGGGGAAAGCATCCTTGCGATGCGCCACACCTACCTTGGCCAGGTAGTGCTCGGCCTTTTCCAGCGCCTCCTTCTTGTTCATGCCCAGCACATGCACCGGCGCCTCGATGATGTTCTCGAGTGCAGTCATGTGCGCCCACAGGTTGAAATGCTGGAACACCATCGAAAGGCGCGAACGCATGCGCTGCAACTGCTTGGGGTCGGCAGCCTTGAGCGCGCCGTCCTTGCCGGCGACCAGCTTGAGCTCCTCGTTGTTGAGGAGGATCTTGCCGGCATGCGGCTGCTCAAGCAGGTTGATGCAGCGCAGGAAGGTGGATTTGCCCGAACCGCTCGAGCCGATGATGCTGATCACATCGCCTGCCTTGGCTTCGAGCGAGACGCCCTTGAGCACCTCGTGGCTGCCGTAGCGCTTGTGCAGGTCTTGGACTTGGAGTTTGTACATGCTGTCGATTCTCACAGAGCGGTCAGTGCTTGCGCGGCGCCAGGTAGCTGAGCCAGCGACGTTCGGCCATCTTGAACAGGCGCACGAGGATGAAGGTCAGGCACAGGTAGAACACGCCCGCCGTGATGTAGGCCTCGAAAGGCAGGTAGTACTGGGCATTGACCGTGCGCGCAGCACCGGTGATGTCGATCAGGGTGACGATCGACGCCAGGCTGGTGGTCTGCAGCATCATGATCACTTCGTTGCTGTACTGCGGCAGCGCCCGGCGCATGGCCGAAGGCAGCAGGATGCGGCGGTACATCTTGAAGCGCGACATGCCCATGGCCTTGGCTGCCTCGATCTCGCCATGAGGCGTGGCCTTGAGGCTGCCGGCGATGATTTCGGCGGTGTAGGCGCTGGTGTTGATGGCGAACGCCAGGCAGGCGCAGAAGGTGGCACTCGACAGCCACGGCCAGAAGATGCTCTCGCGCACCGCCTCGAACTGGGCCAGGCCGTAGTAGATCAGGAACAGTTGCACCAGCATCGGCGTGCCGCGGATCACGTAGGTGTAGAGCCACGCGATCAGGTTCACCAGCGGCTGCTTCGACACCCGCATCAACCCCAGCGGAATGGCCGCCAGCAGGCCGAAGAACAGCGACAGCGCCAGCAGCTTGAGGGTGGTCAGCAAACCACCGATGTACAGCGGCATGGCCTCCCAGATGACGTTGTAGTCGAAGATCATAGTTCAGCCGCCTTTACGCCCACCGAGTAGCGCTTCTCGAGATACTTCAACGCCAGCAGCGAAACGCTGGTCAGCACCAGGTACAGCGCCGCCACCGCCAGGAAGAAAGTGAAGGGTTCGCGGGTGGCATCCGCCGCCTGCTTGGCCTTGAACATCATGTCCTGCAGGCCGACCACGGAAATCAGCGCAGTGGCCTTGGTCAGCACCAGCCAGTTGTTGGTGAAGCCGGGAATGGCCAGGCGGATCATCTGCGGCACCATGATGCGGAAGAATACCTGGCGGCTGCTCATGCCATAGGCCGCGCCCGCTTCGGCCTGCCCCTTGGGAATGCCGAGGAAGGCGCCGCGGAAGGTTTCCGACAGGTAGGCACCAAAGATGAAGCCCAGCGTGCCGATACCGGCGATCATCGGGTTCAGGTCGATGTAGTCATCGTAGCCGACCAGTGGCGCGACCCGATTGATGATGTCCTGACCGCCATAGAAGATCAGCAGGATGAGCACCAGGTCCGGAATGCCACGGATCACCGTGGAGTACAGGTCGCCCAGCCAGGCCAGCCAGCGCACCGGCGACAGCCGCAAGGCCACGCCGATCAGGCCCAGAACGATGGCCAGGGCCATCGACGACAGGGCGAGCTGCAACGTCAGCCACGCCCCCTCGAGGATGACTGCCCCGTAGCCTTTCAACATGATTGGGATTCCTCAGGACTTGGGAATGAAAAAATGGTGCAAACCTCAGAGATTCTGCTGTTTGCACCATTGCACAGGTGAAACTCGACGATTTAGTTCGACTCTGGGCCGTAGATGTCGAAGTTGAAGTATTTCTTCTCGATCTCTTTGTACTTGCCGTTGGCGCGGATGGCGTCGATGGCAGCGTTGATGCGATCGGCGTTGGCCTTGTCGCCCTTGCGCACGGCAATGCCGACGCCGTCACCGAAGTACTTCACGTCGGTGAACGACGGACCGACGAAGGCGAAGCCCTTGCCGGCGTCGGTTTTCAGGAAGCCATCTTCGAGCAGAGTGGCATCGGCCACGGTGCCATCGAGGCGACCGGCGGCGACATCCAGGTAGATTTCGTTCTGGGTGCCGTAAGGCACGACGGTGGCGCCCTTAGGTGCCAGCACTTCCTTGGCGAAGCGGTCGTGGATAGAGCCGCGCTGAACACCGATCTTCTTGCCCTTGAGCTCGTCGAGGCTGTCGCTGACGGTGGAGCCTTCCTTCATCACCAGACGGGCTGGAGTCAGGTAGTAGCGCTTGGTGAAGTCGACAGACTTCTTGCGATCATCGGTGATCGACATCGACGACAGGATGGCGTCGATCTTGCGCACTTTCAGCGCTGGGATCAGGCCATCGAACTCCTGCTCGACCCAGGTGCACTTGGCTTTCATCTCTTCGCACAGGGCGTTGCCGATGTCGTAGTCGAAACCGGCGATGCTGCCATCAGGCTGCTTGAAGGCGAAGGGTGGGTAGGCGGCTTCGATACCGATCTTCAACGGCTTCTCGTCGGCCTGCGAGACCAGGGAAAACACAGACAGCGCCAGGGCGCCAAGCAGTGCAAGCTTCTTCATCAGGTAACTCCATCGGTACGGGGCAATACCAGGCAGGGACACGATTGCCGGATATGCGAATGAGTACAACGCGAGCCGCGCAGGGTTCGACCAAGGTCGCAGACCACGAGCGAGTGAGTGGCATTTTAACGACAGCCCGGTAGTCGATATTTCTTCAAAGCGACAACTACGTACAGAAGCGCCTGAAGCTGCGGGCGGCGATATTGACAGCTCTTGCGAAACATGCAAGCGCAAAAGGAAAACAACCTTTAGACGAAGCAATAAGCGGGCCTATTATTGGCAAAGCCTTGTAATCCGGCAAGTGCAGGGTGCAAGGCTGCAAAAAACGGCTACAGGATCGCACCCTGAAGGCACAGAAATGTTTCCCTTGGCCCCGTTTGAGTGCAATCACGGTGACAGCAGCGGGTTACCGATGAATGTCGGGTAACAGAATGCAAAAACCCCGCCGATTACCGGCGGGGTCTGGTTGCAAGACGCGGGGCAAGGCGGCCTACCCCCAAAGCATCATCACGCGGTCGCCAGGTTCATGGCCTTGTGCGTGTCGATCAGGTGCTGCACCACACCCGGGTCGGCGAGCGTGGAGATATCGCCCAGCGCATCGTACTCACCCGTGGCGATCTTGCGCAGGATACGCCGCATGATCTTGCCCGAGCGAGTCTTGGGCAGGCCTGGCGCCCACTGGATGACATCCGGCGAGGCGATCGGGCCGATCTCCTTGCGCACCCAGTTCTTCAGCTCCTGGCGCAGTTGCTCACTGGACTCCTCGCCGGCATTGAGGGTGACGTAGACATAGATGCCCTGCCCCTTGATGTCGTGCGGCACACCTACCACCGCGGCCTCGGCGACCTTGGAGTGGGCGACCATCGCGCTTTCGATCTCGGCAGTCCCCATGCGGTGCCCCGAAACGTTGAGCACATCGTCCACCCGACCGGTGATCCAGTAGTAGCCATCTTCGTCGCGGCGCGCACCGTCTCCGGTGAAATACATGCCACGGAAGGTCTTGAAGTAGGTGTCGACGAAGCGGTCGTGATCGCCATACAGCGAGCGCGACTGGCCCGGCCACGAATCGAGGATCACCAGGTTGCCCTCGGCCGCGCCCTCGATCAGGTTACCCAGGTTGTCCACCAGTGCCGGTACCACGCCGAAGAACGGACGGGTTGCCGAGCCCGGCTTGAGGCCGGTGGCGCCCGGCAGCGGGCTGATCAGGATGCCGCCGGTCTCGGTCTGCCACCAGGTGTCGACGATCGGGCAGCGCTCCTTGCCGACGGTCTTGTAGTACCAGTTCCAGGCCTCGGGGTTGATCGGCTCACCCACCGAACCGAGCAGGCGCAGGCTCGAGCCATCGGCACCGGCGACCGCCGCCTGACCTTCGGCCATCATCGCGCGGATGGCGGTTGGCGCGGTGTAGAGGATGTTGACCTTGTGCTTGTCGACGATTTTGGACACGCGGGTGATGTCCGGGTAGTTCGGCACACCCTCGAACAGCAGGGTGGTCGCGCCATTGGCCAGCGGGCCATAGACGATATAGCTGTGACCGGTGACCCAGCCCACGTCGGCGGTGCACCAGTAGACCTCGCCCTGACGGTAGTCGAACACGCGCTCGTGAGTGAGCGCGGCATAGACCAGATAGCCACCCGTGGTATGCAGCACGCCCTTGGGCTTGCCGGTAGAACCGGAGGTATAGAGGATGAACAGCGCTTCTTCAGCGCCCATTTCTTTGGGGGCGCAATGGCTGGAGGCGACCTTCATCAGGTCTTCGTACCAGATGTCGCGATGCTGGTGCCAGGCGATGTCACCACCGGTGCGCTTGCACACGATGATCTTCTGCACACTGTTGGTTTCAGGGTTGGTCAGCGCCAGGTCGACGTTGGCCTTGAGCGGCGTGCGGCGGCCGCCACGCAGTCCTTCGTCGGCGGTGATGACGACCTTGGACTTGCAGTCGATGATGCGCCCGGCCAGCGCTTCAGGAGAGAAGCCGCCGAATACCACGGAGTGGATGGCACCGATGCGGGCACAGGCCAGCATCGCCACCACGGCTTCAGGAATCATCGGCATGTAGATGGTGACCACATCGCCACGGTGCACGTCCTGGCCACGCAGGGCGTTGGCGAACTTGCAGACCTGCTCGTGCAGCTCGCGATAGGTGATGTTGCGGTGTTCGGAAGGGTCATCGCCTTCCCAGATGATCGCCAGTTGGTCGCCGCGCTCTTCGAGGTGACGATCCAGGCAGTTGTAGGAAACGTTCAGAGTGCCGTCGGCGAACCATTTGATATCGACATGGTGGTCGTCGAACGAGGTCTGCTTGACCTTGGTGAAGGGCTTGATCCAGTCCAGGCGCTGGGCCTGCTCGCGCCAGAAACCGTCCGGGTTGATCACCGATTGCTGGTACATGGCCTTGTAGGTGGCCTCGTCGGTCAGGGTGTTTGCCGCAACCTCGGGACGAACGGGATACAGTGGAGCCGCACTCATCTGTGTTACCTCGGTGTAATAGTTGTTTTTGTATGAGACGGTTTTAACTGTACCAGAGCGACCATGACCATTCGACGTTGGTAGTAACGAACAGCATGCGCCGCGGCGAAATTTCATCAAGGCGCTCTAGCCCGCGGAGCCCCAGGCCATCACTGAAGAATTCGGTACGTTCGTACCCGTGATTGTTACCGATTCTGTCAAAAGCCCGAAAAACTTTATCAAAACCAGATCTTTTTCAATTCGAAGCACACTCCTAGAATTCATCTCGCCAGCAACGGCAAGGCGATTAACTTCTTGTAACAGCCCCCACGAAGGCACGTTAATCCCGCTCTGATTCAACAGTAAAACTCTGGATGTACTCGCGGCGCCACAAGTGCCGCGTGCCCCCTCACGACCTTAGACAGGTAAATTGAAAATGAAAGCTTTACTGGTATTGGTACTTGGCAGTGTTTGCAGCGCGGCAATGGCCGACGATGTTGCAACGAACGCCGAGCAGATTCCGGTTGAACAGTACAGTTATTCGCAACACCTGGACATCGCCAAGGTGCTGTCCATGAGCGAAGTCCCGAATGTCTGCGAAGTGGTGCCGGCGCGCATGACCTACGAAGACTCCAAGGGCCAGAAGCACATTCTCGAATACCGCGTGATGGGCAACGGTTGCTCCAACGGCTAACGCCACGGCCCGCTCCCTTCGTCCGCTCTCGACATCTCCGTGGGAGCGGGCTTTTGTGGGAGCGGGCTTGCCCGCGAAAACAACACCGCCAATTAAATCTTCATTACTTGAAACTTCTTCAATCCACCGACTTGCCCAACGCATACTCACGCAACTTGTTGGCAATCGTGGTATGGGAAACACCCAGCCTTTTCCCCAGTGCCCGACTACTTGGAAACTCCGCGATCAAACTTTCCAACACCGCTTTTTCAAAGCGACCGACGATCTGCGCAAGTTCCCCGTCCAGCGAAAATTCACCCAAGGGTTGTCGCGCACCATAATCCGGCAAACGAATATGTTCGCCCTTGACCACACCGCCCTCACATAACGACACGGCCTGGAACAATACGTTTTCCAGTTGCCGGACATTGCCCGGCCAGTGATATTGGCTCAACTTGTCCATCGCCGCCGGCGCCAGGCGAGGCAATGCACAACCGATCTGCCGACTGGCCTGGTCGAGGAAGTGCTGCGCCAACCCCTCCAGCCCATCCATGCACTCACGCAGTGGCGGAATGTGCAACGACAGCACGTTGAGCCGGTGATAGAGGTCCTGGCGGAACTCGCCCCGCGCGCACAACTCCGACAGGTCGACCTGGGTGGCGCAGATCACCCGCACATCGAGATAGACCTCCTCGTCGCTGCCGACCCGGCGAAAGCAGCCGTCCTGCAGAAAGCGCAGCAGCTTGACCTGCAGGCGCGGGCTCATCTCCCCTACCCCATCCAGAAACAGCGTGCCGCCCGCGGTCAACTCCAGCAGCCCGAGCTTGCCCTCGGCCCGCGCGCCCTCGAACGCACCCGGGCCGTAGCCGAACAGCTCGGTCTCGGCCATTGACTCCGGCAACCCCGCGCAGTTGAGCGCCATCAGCGGTGCCTGGCCACGCGGGCTGGCCAGGTGACAGGCACGGGCCAGCAATTCCTTGCCGGTGCCGGTTTCGCCCTCGATCAGCAACGGCGCATCCAGCGGCGCCATGCGCCGCGCCTCGCGCACGACCGAGGCCATCACCCGTGAACTTTGGAAGATGCTGTCGAAACCACGCAGCTCCTGCTTGCGCACGTTGTAGATACGCTCGCCGATGCGATCGGCGCGATGCAGGGTCAGCACCGCGCCGGCCAGGGCTTCGCTGTCGTCATGTTCGGACTGCAAGGGCGCGATATCGGCCAGGAACACATCACCCTTGACCTTGATGCGCAACCCGTTGATCCGCGACTGGTTGGCCCGCACCAGTTCCGGAAGCTCGAAATCCTCGACATAGCGCGCCAGCGGCAACCCCGGCACCTCGTCGACCCGTACCCCGAGCAACTGCGCCGCGGCACGGTTGGCTGCAACGATGCTGCCTCCCATGTCGACCGACAGCACCGGAAACTCCAGCGCCCCTAGCAACGCATTGAGCTCCATGTGCCGCCGCTCGCTGGGCATCAAGCCGACGCGCTTGACCCCGAATACCCCGGCGATGGCTTCGAATTTTGGACGCAAGGCCTGGAACTGCAGGTTGATCAGGTTCGGGCAATGCAAATAGATGGCGTTGCCGTGATCGCCGCCGACCTCGCCACGCAACACGTTGATACCGTACTCCACCAACAGGTTGAGGATGTCGCGCAGGATGCCGATGCGGTTCTGGCAGTGGACTTTGATACGCATGAAAGGCCCCGAGGCAACCGACTTTATTCATCGGTGCGCAGAAAATTCGTAAAGATAAGCTGACAAAAATACCTTAACTGCCAGCCTGATACCCTTGATTTTTCGGGGCAACCCTCTATTTGTAAAATTATCGTTACAGAAACAACCCATTCCTTCCTTGTCACCCCGCAGATCGACCCGTGCAAAACCGCCTGCGTAAGGCTATTCCTAGGGCAAGTCCCACATAACAAGAAAGCCCTCACCAGGAGAGCTCCATGAAACAGACGCAATACGTGGCCCGCGAGCCCGATGCGCAGGGTTTTATCGACTACCCGCAGCAAGAGCATGCGGTGTGGAACACCCTGATCACCCGCCAGTTGAAAGTGATCGAGGGCCGCGCATGCCAGGAATACCTGGACGGCATCGACCAGCTCAAGCTGCCCCATGACCGCATTCCGCAACTGGGCGAAGTCAACAAGGTGCTGGGCGCCACCACAGGCTGGCAGGTCGCTCGCGTACCGGCGCTGATCCCCTTCCAGACCTTCTTCGAACTGCTGGCCAGCAAGCGCTTCCCGGTCGCCACTTTCATCCGTACCCCGGAAGAACTGGACTACCTGCAGGAACCGGACATCTTCCACGAGATCTTCGGCCACTGCCCGCTGCTGACCAACCCTTGGTTCGCCGAATTCACCCATACCTATGGCAAGCTCGGCCTGGCGGCGACCAAGGAACAACGGGTGTACCTGGCGCGCCTGTACTGGATGACCATCGAGTTCGGCCTGATGGAAACCGCCCAGGGCCGCAAGATCTATGGCGGCGGCATCCTCTCCTCGCCCAAGGAGACGGTCTACAGCCTGTCCAGCGAACCCGAACACCAAACCTTCGATCCGATCGAAGCCATGCGTACGCCCTACCGTATCGATATCCTGCAGCCGGTGTACTTCGTCCTGCCGAACATGAAGCGCCTGTTCGATCTGGCCCACGAGGACATCATGGGCATGGTCCAGCACGCCATGCAGTTGGGCCTGCACGCGCCGAAATTCCCACCCAAGGCGGCCTGAGCCGTCTTGCCGACAACAACTCGAAAGCGGAAAACCTCCATGAATGCCTTGAACCAAGCCCACTGCGAAGCCTGCCGTGCTGACGCGCCGAAGGTCAGCGACCAAGAGCTGGCCGAACTGATTCGCGAGATCCCGGACTGGAGCGTGGAAGTGCGCGACGGCCACATGGAACTGGAGCGCGTGTTCCTGTTCAAGAACTTCAAGCACGCCCTGGCCTTCACCAACGCCGTCGGCGAAATCGCCGAAGCCGAAGGGCATCACCCCGGCCTGCTCACCGAGTGGGGCAAGGTCACCGTGACCTGGTGGAGCCACTCGATCAAAGGGCTGCACCGCAACGACTTCATCATGTGTGCCCGCACCGACAAGGTCGCTGAGACGGCTGAAGGGCGTAAGTAACGCCAGCTGGATCGCGTCGTTCTCTTCGCGGCGGCTCCACGCTCCAACAAGCCCGCACCTACAGGAATAGTGACCTACCTGCAGGTGCGAGCTTGTCGGGGCGCTGGACCGCCGCGAATGCATTCACAGCAAAACCGAGGCGCACACCGTCCGCTATTCGCCCGCAAAACCGACAAGCGAGAGGGAAAAATCTCAAACTGTCATCCAGACTGCTGTATCCTGCCCCAGCTTTTCAAAAGCTTCCAACGCGCCAAGCGCTGCCCTTTCACTCACACTTGCGAGGAACGACGAGATGCATGAAATCCCGAATCTTCCCTTCCCAAGCCTGAACCCCGAAGAGCAAACCGTCACCGCCCACGCCGCCGAGCCGGCACCTGCTTCGCAGGACAGTGACGATCAATCCAGCGCCGATCAGGAATAACCGCGCATCCCCACCGACCGTGTGAAAACGGCTGACCTGCGGGTCATCCCCGTCATCACGTTTTCACACAGTCCAGAACCTTGAAGGCCCCCATGCCCGACTCACCGCGTCCTCTTGCGGTTACCCTGCAAGTCGTCTCCATCGTTCTCTTCACCTTCATCGGCTACCTGAACATCGGCATCCCCCTCGCCGTGCTGCCCGGCTATGTGCACAACGACCTGGGTTTCAGTGCCGTACTCGCGGGCCTGGTGATCAGCGTCCAGTACCTGGCAACCCTGCTCAGCCGCCCGACCGCCAGCCGTATCATCGACAACCTCGGCAGCAAGAAGGCGGTGATGTGGGGCCTGTTCGGCTGCGGCCTGAGCGGGGTGTTCATGCTGGCCTGCAGCTTCCTCACCCACTTGCCCTGGCTGAGCCTCACTTGCCTGCTCATCGGGCGCCTGGTGCTGGGCAGCGCGGAAAGCCTCGTGGGCTCGGGCTCGATCGGCTGGGGCATCGGCCGCGTCGGCGCCGAACACACCGCCAAGGTCATCTCCTGGAACGGCATCGCCAGTTATGGCGCGCTGGCCGTCGGCGCGCCGCTAGGGGTGCTGATGGTCCAGGGCCTTGGGCTGTGGAGCATGGGCGTGAGCATCATCCTGCTGGGCGTTCTGGGCCTTGCACTGGCCTGGCCCAAGCAGGCAGCACCGGTGGTGGCGGGCAAGCGCCTGCCCTTCCTGCAGGTGCTGGGCAAGGTATTCCCGCATGGTTCGGGGCTGGCGCTGGGGTCGATCGGTTTCGGCACCATCGCAACCTTCATCACCCTCTACTACGCCAGCCGCAACTGGCCGAACGCTGCGCTGACCCTGAGCCTGTTCGGCGCCAGCTTCATCTGTGCACGCCTGCTGTTCGGCAATCTGATCAACCGCATCGGCGGCTTTCGCGTGGCCATCGCCTGCCTGTCGGTGGAAACCCTGGGGCTGCTGATGCTATGGCTGGCACCCAACGCCGAGCTGGCCCTGGTCGGCGCCGCGCTGAGCGGATTCGGCTTCTCGCTGGTCTTCCCGGCACTGGGAGTGGAAGCCGTGAACCAGGTTTCGGCAGCCAACCGCGGGGCTGCGGTCGGTGCGTATTCGCTGTTCATCGATCTGTCGCTGGGGATCACCGGGCCGCTGGTCGGTGCGGTGGCCTCAGGCTTCGGCTTCAGGTCGATCTTTCTGTTCGCCGCAGGTGCGGCGGTTTGCGGGCTGGTGCTGAGCCTGTATCTGTACCGCCAGGCACGGCTGGGGCGAGAGCTGCACGGCTGAAGGCTGCGCTGGCCTCTTCGCGGGCACCCCCGCGAAGAGGCCGTGAGATCAGTGCACCAGGTACTGCAACACCACCTCCAACGGATGGCGAAGCTGTTTCTCGGCCATGCGCTTGACCTGGCTACGGCACGAATAGCCCGTCGCTAACGCCTCGCCTTCCTTGTCCAGCTTGGTCGCCCACGACTGCTCGAAGATAGTCTTCGAAGCCTGCTGATTACGCGCCTCGTGCCCGTAGGTGCCCGACATCCCGCAGCAACCGGTGGCCTCGGTGGCAAGCTTGAGCCCCATCCGCGCAAACACCTGCTCCCACTGCCGGGTGCTGGCCGGAACGTTGGTCTTCTCCGTGCAATGCGCCATCAGGCGGAAGCTGCCGCCCTTCCCTGCAGCCTGTTCGGGCAACGCATCCATCAGCCACTCCTGCGGCAACAGCACTGCCGGACAACCCTCCAGGCCGTCGACCTTCTGGTATTCCTGGCGATAGACCAGGGTCATCGCCGGATCCAGGCCCACCAACTGCACACCGCAATCAGCCAGGGCCTTGAGCTGCCGGCCATTGCGAATGGCTGCCTTGGCGAAGGCGCCGAGGAAGCCCTGCACATGCAGCGGCTTGCCGTTGGCGCTGTAGGGCGCCAGGAACACCTTGTAGCCCAGCCGGTGGGCCAGTTCGATGAACGAAGCCAGCAGCGGCGTCTCGAAGTACCGCGTGAAAGCGTCCTGCACCAGCACGATGCTGCGCTCGCGCTGGGCCGGGGTCAGCTCGCGCAGCGCCGGCACACTGGCCACACCCACACGGCAGCGGGTCAGGGTGGACTGGAAGTTGAAGCGGCTGATCAATGGGCTGTCGACCATGCCGACCTTGTCGGCCAGCAGGCGGCTGACCCACTTCGACCCCATCACCGCGTTATACAAGCCCGGCGCATGGGCCAGGTACGGAATGGTGAACTCCAGCGAGCCGATCAGATAGTCACGCAGCGGGCGCTGGTAGCGACCGTGGTAGAGCTCGAGGAAACGTGAACGGAAGTCCGGTACGTTGACCTTGATCGGGCACTGCCCCGCGCACGACTTGCACGCCAGGCAGCCGGCCATGGCGTCGTACACCTCGTGGGAAAAGTCCTCCTGGCCCTGACGCTGGGCCCGCAGGTTGGCCAGGCGCTTGGGCAGGCCCTTGATCCACGACGCCTTGCGCTGGGCCGAGGCCAGCACATCGATATTGGCCTCGCCCTGCAGGCGCAGCCATTCACGGATCAGCGAGGCGCGCCCCTTGGGTGAATGGCGACGCTCGCGGGTGGCCTTCCACGACGGGCACATGGCGTCGTTGGGGTCATAGTTGTAGCAGGCGCCGTTGCCGTTGCAGTGCACGGCGCTGCCAAAGCTCTGCCACACGCGCTCGTCGATGTTACGGTCCAGGTCGCCACGCAGGGTGACACCATCGACCGGCGTCAGGCCCTCGGCGCTGTCGGGTGGTGTGCAGATCTTGCCCGGGTTGAGCTGGTTGTAAGGGTCGAATGCGCCCTTGAGCCGCTGCAGGGCCGGATACAGTTCACCGAAGTATTCCGGCACGTATTCCGAGCGCAGCCCCTTGCCATGCTCGCCCCAGAGCAAGCCGCCATAGCGCTTGGTCAGCGCCGCCACCGCATCGGAGATCGGCTTGACCAACGCGGCCTGGGCCGGGTCTTTCATGTCCAGCGCAGGACGCACGTGCAGCACCCCGGCATCGACGTGACCGAACATGCCATAGGCCAAGCCATGGCCATCGAGCAGCGCACGGAATTCGGCGATGTAGTCGGCCAACTGCTCCGGCGGTACCGCGGTATCTTCCACGAACGGCTGCGGCCGCACCTCGCCCTCGACGTTGCCGAGCAGCCCCACCGAACGCTTGCGCATGGTGTAGACGCGCGTCACTGCCTCGGCGCCCTCGGCGAGGGTGTGGCCCAACCGCTCGACGCTGGTATCGCTGCGCAGGTGTTCGACGAAGGCCTCGACGCGGGCATTGACCTCGTCCGGCTCGTCGCCGCAGAACTCGACCAGGTTGATACCCAAGGTCGGGCGCTCGGCGTCGGCAGGGAAGTATTCGGCGACGCTGTGCCAGACGATATCCTTCATCGCCAGCATCAGCACCTTGGAATCGACGGTCTCGATCGACAGCGGCTTGTGCGCCATCAACGCATTGGCATCACGCAGAGCGTCCATGAAGCTGGTGTAGCGCACGTTGACCAGCACCGCGTATTTCGGGATCGGCAGCACGTTGAGCTTGGCCTCGACCACATAGCCCAGCGAGCCTTCGGCGCCGCACAGCACGCTATTGAGGTTGAACAGGCCCTGCTCGTCGCGCAGGTGCGCCAGGTCGTAACCGGTCAGGCAACGGTTGAGCTTGGGGAAGGTGGTCTCGATCAGCTCGCCTTGGGTCTGCTGGATCTCGCGCGCCATGCGATAGACCTCGCCGACCCGGCCAGGTGCGGCGCAGGCCTGCTCCAGCGCAGCGTCGTCGATCGGGAGGCTGTGCAGTCGCTCGCCCCCGAGCAGCACGCTGTGCAGCTCGAGCACGTGGTCACGGGTCTTGCCGTAGGTGCAACTGCCCTGGCCACTGGCATCGGTGTTGATCATGCCGCCGACCGTGGCGCGGTTGGAGGTCGACAGCTCAGGGGCGAAGAACAGCCCGTGCGGCTTGAGCGCAGCGTTGAGCTGATCCTTCACCACACCAGCCTGCACCCGCACCCAACGCTCCTGGGTGTTGATTTCGAGGATGGTGTTCATGTGCCGCGACAGGTCGACGACGATGCCGTCGGTCAGCGACTGGCCGTTGGTCCCCGTACCGCCGCCGCGCGGGGTCAGCTTGATCTGCCGAAAACGCGGCTCGGCCATCAGCGTGGCGACGCGCGCCACGTCGTCGGCATCGAGCGGGAAGACGGCCGCCTGGGGCAGGCGCTGATAGATCGAGTTGTCGGTGGCCAGCACCGTACGGGTGCCGTAGTCGGCGCTGATCTGGCCGCGGAAGCCGCTGGCACTTAGGGCTTCGAGGAATTCGGGGTAACCGGCGGCAGGCGCACGGACGGGCAACTGGGCGATCATCGAAGGATGGCCTCTTGTATGGGCAGGTTCACGGTCTGGCATCACCGGCAGGCGACGCTCTGTTGCTCATCCGGCATGAATAACTCCGGGCCGGATGACGAATAGGCCAATGTTCCTGTACTTTCCAGCCGAGGGCAAACGGATAATCCTGCCGCTATCGATGAGTTTCATGAATGAATTACCGCCACCTGACCCCATCGATGTCCTTGCTGCTGGCCTTCGAGGCCGCCGCCCGGCATGAAAGCTATACCCGCGCGGCCGTCGAGCTGTCGCTGACCCAGAGCGCAGTCAGCCGCCAGGTCCAGGCGCTGGAGCAGCAACTGGGCCTGACCTTGTTCCGCCGCGAAGGGCGCCAGGTGCAATTGACCGATGTCGGGCGCCTGTATCAGCGCGAGTTGAGCGAAGCCCTTGGGCGTATTCGCAGTGCCACGCTGCAGGCACTCGCCTACCAGTCCGGGGTCGGTACCCTGCGCCTGGCGACACTGCCCACCTTCGGTTCGAAATGGCTGCTGCCGCGCCTGAATGCGTTCTACAGCGCGCATCCCGGGATGCTGGTGCACATTCATTCACGCATCGAGGCGATCAATTTCGACACCAGCGAGATCGATGCCGCCATCGGCGTGGCCAGCCACGACCTGCCCGGCCTGATCTGCCACCGGTTGCATGCCGAGGAACTGGTGGTGATCCTGCCGCCGCAGGCGGCGGGTGCTGCGCAGACATGGACGCCAGCGCGGATAAGCGAAGAGCTGCTGCTCAATGTCGCCAACAATCCACATGCCTGGGGCGAATGGTTTTCCCATCATGAACTGGCGCATCGCGCCATGCGCCTGGGGCCGAGCTTCGAGCTGACATCGCATCTGATCCAGGCGGTACGCGCCGGGATCGGCATCGGCCTGGTGCCAAGGATTCTGGTGGCCGAAGAACTGGCCAAGGGCGAGCTGTTCAGCCCGGGCGAGGCGTTTGCAAGCCAGCGCAGCTACTACCTGATCTATCCGCCGCGCAACGAGGCGCTGCCCTCGCTCAGGGCGTTTCGCGGGTGGTTGTTGGAGCAGATTTAGCGGCTGCCTGGTTGGGCGCTTTCGCGGGCAAGCCCGCTCCCACAGGGCCCGATCAGACAACAAAAAACCCGGCGCCAGCCCCTGGCACCGGGTTTCCCGAATCAAGCTACCGGCTTACTTGGCCACGCTACCCGCCGCAGTACCCGCCTGCGCCATGCGCTTGCTCTTGATCACATAGAACACATACATCACCACCAGCCACACCGGAATCGCATAGACCGAAATCTGGATCCCCGGAATCTGCAGCATGATGCCCAGGATCAGCACCACGAAGGCCAGGCACAGGTAGTTGCCGTACGGGTACCACAGCGCCTTGAACAGCGGTTTCTGGCCGGTACGGTCAAGGTGCTGGCGGAACTTCAGGTGCGAGTAGCTGATCATCGCCCAGTTGATCACCAGCGCCGCGACCACCAGCGACATCAGCAACTCCAGGGCATGCTGCGGCATGAAGTAGTTGAGCAGTACGGCAATCAGGGTGAACGCTGCCGACGCCAGGATCGCCCGCACCGGCACGCCACGACGGTCGATCTTCGCCAGGCCCGCCGGCGCATCGCCCTGCTCGGCCATGCCGTAGAGCATGCGCGCATTGCAGTAGGTGCCGCTGTTGTACACCGACAGTGCCGCGGTCAGTACCACGAAGTTCAGCAGATGCGCCGCCACGTCACTGCCCAGCAGCGAGAACACCTGGACGAACGGGCTGCTGCCGTAGCTGCCGCCGGAGGCATCGATGCTGGCCACCAGGCTGTCCCACGGGGTCAGCGACAGCAGCACCACCAGGGCACCGATATAGAAGATCAGGATGCGGTAGATGACCTGGTTGATCGCCTTCGGAATCACGGTCTTGGGCTTGTCGGCTTCGGCAGCAGTGAAGCCGAGCATTTCCAGGCCACCGAAGGAGAACATGATGATCGCCAGCGCCATCACCAACCCGCTCACGCCATTGGGGAAGAAGCCACCATGGCTCCACAGGTTGGTCACCGAGGCGTCCGGACCGCCGCTGCCGCTGGTGAGCAGATACGCGCCCAAGGCGATCATGCCGACGATGGCGGCCACCTTGATGATCGCGAACCAGAACTCGGCCTCGCCGAACACCTTGACGTTCATCAGGTTGATCGCGTTGATCAGCAGGAAGAAGCCCGCTGCAGTGACCCACGTCGGGATCTCCGGCCACCAGTAGTGGACGTACTTGCCGACCGCAGAGAGCTCCGACATACCCACCAGGATGTACAGCACCCAGCAGTTCCAGCCCGACAGGAAGCCCGCGAAGCCGCCCCAGTACTTGTGAGCGAAATGGCTGAAGGAGCCGGCCACAGGCTCTTCGACGATCATCTCGCCGAGCTGGCGCATGATCATGAAGGCGATGAAGCCACAGATGGCGTAGCCAAGGATCATCGAGGGGCCGGCGGATTTCATCACCCCGGCCGAACCGAGGAACAGGCCGGTACCAATGGCGCCGCCCAGGGCGATCAGCTGGATATGGCGGTTCTTCAAGCCACGCTTGAGTTCGCCTGACGACTGCGAATTGTGTCCACTCATGAACGAAGTCACCTGCTTGTTTTTATCTGTGACGGAATCGGACCCGCCGCGCTCGTGGCACAGCGGAATGAGGCAAGGTGGTTACCTTGGGTTCCCGGACCCTGGCGTCGCGCCTGGCACGGAGCCTGAGGCGGATCAGCCGGGAGTCGGCGAGAATGCGTGGTACGCGAGGGGGTCACAGGTAAAACGCGGCGCATTGTATACCCCTGCGAGCGCGCAGGCGTCAACGCGTTGCGTCGTTTCCTCGGGAAAAAACGCAGCGGTCCTGTGGCAAGGGCCATCAATGGCGTAGTGATCGGCGTACATGGCGCCTCCATTTGTTGTTGTGTAGGCCCGACTGGAGTGGTGGGCTGGTGCACATGGCAATGCCCGTCATATCAGCGCGAGGCGGGGCTTTGGGCAATAGCACGAATGGTCGGCGCAAGGCTCTACAGCGCGGCATGCGGCAAGATCTGTTTACACCAACTTGCAAAGCAGGAAACCGAACGGCAATTCCGGCAGACTTCGTATAAATTTCGTTACAAGGTGGTTCAAAAACTTTCCAGCGTGACGAAAAATGCTTCGCACTCAGGGGCTTGAGGACGCTCAGTTTTCGACCAGGCACAAAAAAGCCAGCCCGAAGGCTGGCCTTTTCACCGCAGGATGCGATCACCCACGCGGCTTGCCACGACCACGGCCAACCGGCTTGTCGCCTTCGGCACGTGCAGGACGCTTGCGCATCTCGCTAGGGCGTTCGGCAACGGTGCTGCCACGGCCACCCTTGCGCGGTGCTTCTTCACGAGCCGGACGCGCCGGACGCTCGCTGGGCGCGCGCGGCTGACGCTCGCCGGCATCCTTGGCTGGGCGCAAGTCACGTACGCGCTCGCCACGACCCATGGGGCGCGTGGACTTGCGCTGCAAGCGCTCGAGCTTGTCCTTGGCCTTGAGGTTGAGGGTCGGCAGCGCCACCGGCTGCAGCCCGACTTCGGCGGCCAGGATGTCGATCTCGCCCTGGCTCATTTCACGCCAGCGCCCCATCGGCAGGTCGGAGTTGAGGAACACCGGGCCGAAGCGCACACGCTTCAGACGGCTGACCACCATGCCCTGGGACTCCCACAGGCGACGCACTTCGCGGTTGCGGCCTTCCATCACCACGCAGTGGTACCAGTGGTTGAAGCCTTCACCGCCCGGCGCCTTCTGGATATCGGTGAACTTGGCCGGGCCGTCCTCGAGCATCACGCCCGCCTTGAGGCGTTCGATCATCTCGTCGTCGACCTCGCCACGGACACGCACCGCGTACTCGCGGTCCATCTCGTAGGAGGGGTGCATCAGGCGGTTGGCCAGTTCACCGTCGGTGGTGAACAGCAGCAAGCCAGTGGTATTGATGTCGAGACGACCGATGTTGATCCAGCGGCCCTCTTTCGGGCGCGGCAGGCGGTCGAACACGGTCGGACGGCCTTCAGGGTCGTCACGGGTGCAGATCTCGCCATCGGGCTTGTTGTACATGATGACGCGGCGGGTCGCCTCGGCGGCTTCCTCGCGCTTGATCAGCTTGCCGTCGACAGCGATGGCATCGTGCAGGTCGACGCGCTGGCCGAGGGTAGCCTCGACGCCATTGACCTTGATGCGGCCTTGGCTGATCCAGGCTTCGACGTCACGGCGCGAACCGACACCGATACGTGCCAGCACTTTCTGCAGCTTTTCGCCGGACGGTGGGGTGATCTGGGTTTCTTGCAGGTCTTTGTCACTCATCTGGGCACCTCCCGGTGTACGGTGTAGTGAAAGCGGTTTGGCGGCGGATGCGCCAAGGGGCGCGTATTGTACGCGGTTCAGGGAGCTGGCGCATCGGGATGAGAAAGTTTTTCTGCCCGGCGGTTAGCTCGTGAAAGGGTCAGCGCAGATCAGGACTTGTCCTCGTCCTCGACCACATCCTCTTCCTCGCGTAAGTCATCGAAGTCGATCTTGAGCCCTTCTTCCATGGCATCCAGCTCCACCAGCAAGCTGCGGAAGCTGGTCTCCTCCTTCGGCTCACTCTCGTCTTCAGGCCCATCCTCGCCCAGGCTGGCATCGGCCAACGCCTGCAGGTGCGCGGGCACCGGCGCATCGTCCAGGTCGTCGAGCACAGGTTCTGGCTCCATCTCGCGCAACTCGGCCAGGGGCGGCAACTCATCGAGGCTCTTGAGATTGAAATGATCGAGAAACGCCTTGGTGGTGGCGAACATGGCCGGGCGGCCAGGCACTTCGCGGTAGCCGACGATGCGGATCCACTCGCGTTCCATCAGGGTCTTGATGATGTTGCTGTTGACTGCCACCCCACGCACATCTTCGATCTCGCCACGGGTGATCGGCTGACGGTAGGCAATCAAGGCCATGGTCTCGAGCAGCGCCCGGGAATAGCGCTGCGGGCGCTCCTCCCACAGGCGACCGACCCAGGGTGCGAAGTCCTCACGAATCTGCAAACGGTAGCCGCTGGCCACTTCCTTGAGCTCGAAGGCGCGACCGTTGCACGACTTGCCGAGCACCTCCAGGGCCTTCTTGAACACGGCCGGCGCCGGTCGCTCTGCCTCCTCGAACAATTCGAAGAGACGCTCCAGGGACTGTGGCTTGCCTGAGGCCAGCAAAAAGGCCTCGATCAACGACGCAAGGTCGCGGGGTTCGTTCAGGTTCATCGGCGCTCTTTACTGTCACTCAGCCCGGGCACGGACATGGATCGGGGTGAAAGGCTCATTCTGCACCAGTTCGATCAGCGATTCCTTCACCAGCTCGAGAATCGCCATGAAGGTGACCACCACACCAAGCTTGCCCTCCTCGACGCTGAACAGCTCGATGAAGGGTACGAAGCCTCCGCCCTTCAGACGCTCGAGCACCTCGCTCATGCGCTCGCGGGTCGACAAGGTCTCGCGGGTGATCTGGTGGCTTTCGAACAAGTCGTTGCGGCGCATGACTTCGGCCATCGACAGTAGGATTTCTTCCAGCGCGACGTCGGGTAGCAACTTGCGCACCTTGGCCTGCGGCGCCTCCAGTTGTGGCACCAGCACCTCGCGCCCGATCCGCGGCAGCTCGTCGATACCCTCGGCGGCCGCCTTGAAGCGTTCGTACTCCTGCAGGCGGCGGATCAGCTCGGCGCGCGGATCGCCCTCTTCTTCCTCGATTTCACTGGAGCGCGGCAGCAGCATGCGCGACTTGATCTCGGCCAGCATGGCAGCCATCACCAGGTATTCGGCAGCCAGCTCCAGGCGCACCGACTTCATCAGCTCGACGTAGCCCATGTATTGCCGGGTGATCTCGGCCACGGGGATGTCGAGAATATCGATGTTCTGCTTGCGGATCAGGTACAGCAGCAGGTCCAGCGGGCCCTCGAAGGCTTCGAGGAAGACTTCCAGGGCATCCGGGGGAATGTACAGATCAACCGGCATTTCGGTGAGGGCTTCACCGTAGACCAGCGCCAACTGCAGTTGCTGCGGCGCCTCGGCTTCGACCGTCGGCGCCTCGGGGGCCTGCACCTGGTTCACGCGTTGACCAGGAAGGGTGTGGGATCGCCGCAGCCTTCGCGGATCAGCTGTGGCTCGTCACCGGACAGGTCGATGATGGTGGACGCCTTCAGATCGCCGAAGCCGCCGTCGATGACCAGATCGACGTGGTGCTCCAGGCGTTCGCGGATTTCGTAGGGATCGGTCATCGGCTCATCGTCGCCGGGCAGGATCAGGCTGACGCTCATCAACGGTTCGCCCAGTTCCGCGAGCAGTGCCAGGGTGATGCCATGGTCCGGCACGCGCAGGCCGATGGTACGGCGTTTTTCATGCAGCAACAGGCGCGGCACCTCGCGGGTACCGTTGAGAATGAAGGTGTACGGGCCGGGGATATGGGCCTTGAGCAGGCGGAAGGTGCCGGTATCGACCTTGGCATACAACCCCAGCTGCGACATGTCGCAGCACATCAAGGTGAAATTGTGCGTTTTATTCAGGCCGCGCAGGCGCCGGACCCGCTCGATCGCCGCCTTGTCGCCGATCTGACAACCCAGGGCGTATGCCGAGTCGGTCGGATACACCACCACCCCGCCCTTGCGGATGATCTCCACGGCCTGCTTGATCAGGCGCGCTTGCGGGTTCTCCGCATGAATCTGGAAGAATTGACTCACGTAATCGTCCTGTTCATACCGCCATAGGCTGTTCATGGCTGAATCGGCGCCACAGAGGTGGCAGGTCCTCGGGCAATGGCCGGTAGGCACCGATCTCGCCCCAGGTGCCGGGGCCGTGGAAGTCACTGCCAGCGCTTGCCAGCAGGCCGAACTCACGGGTAAGGATGGACATCGTGCCCACTTGCTCGGGCGGCATCATGCCATTGACCACTTCAAGCGCCTGCCCTCCCGCTTGAATATAGTCGGCGATCAGGCGTCTGCGCTTGCTACGCGTCAGTTCATAGTGCATGGGATGGGCCAGGCTCACCCAAGCGTTGGACTGGCGAAGGGTCGCGACAGTTTCCTCGAGTGTCGGCCAATGCAACTTGACGTCCCCCAGCTTGCCGGCGCCCAGCCATTTGCGGAACGCCTCGCCGCGGTCCTTGACATGCCCCGCACGCACCAGGAATTCGGCAAAGTGCGGGCGCGCCGGCGCGTTGCCGCTGTCCCCCAGCTCCTGCTGCACGGCGCGCGCGCCCTCGAGCGCATCGGGCATGCCCTTGCCCGCCAGGCGCCTGGCGATGTCTTCGGCGCGCAGCCAGCGACCACGGTGCAATTGCTCGATGGCCTCCAACAGTGGCGGCGCATCGAGGGGAAAGTTGTAACCCAGCACATGGATGGTCGCACCGCCCCAGGTGCAGGAAAGCTCCACCCCGCTGACCCATTGCATGCCCAGGTCAAGACAGGCCTGGCGCGCCTCGGGGAGCCCTTCGAGGGTATCGTGATCGGTCAGCGCCAGCGTGCGCACCCCGTGCTCATGGGCGCGTGCGACCAGTGCCGTGGGCGACAGGGCGCCGTCGGAGGCCGTGCTGTGACAGTGCAGATCAACATTCATGGAGGAGCGCTTTCGCCGGAATCGATGTTTGTTATTATGCCGTCACATCCCGCTTCTGGCTGCCATTGTGAAACAATTCATCGATTTCATCCCGCTGCTGCTGTTCTTCATCGTCTACAAGCTGGACCCGCGCCCGGTCGAATTCGCCGGACAAAGCTTCGAGTTCGGCGGCATCTACAGTGCCACGGCGATGCTCATCATCAGCTCCGTGGTGGTCTACGGCGCGCTGTTCCTGCGCCATCGCAAGCTCGAAAAGGGTCAGTTGCTGACGCTGGTGGCCTGCCTTGTGTTCGGCGGCCTCACCCTGGCCTTCCACAGCGAAACCTTCCTCAAGTGGAAAGCGCCGGTGGTCAACTGGTTGTTCGCGCTGGCCTTCGCCGGCAGCCACTTCATCGGCGATCGGGTACTGATCAAACGCATCATGGGCCATGCCCTGACACTCCCGGAAACGATCTGGACCCGCCTGAACCTGGCCTGGATCCTGTTCTTCCTGGTCTGCGGCGCAGCCAACCTGTTCGTCGCCTTCACGTTCCAGGAGTTCTGGGTCGACTTCAAGGTCTTCGGCAGCCTGGGCATCACCGTGATCTTCCTGGTGGCCCAGGGCGTGTACCTGTCGCGCCACCTGCACGACACCGACCCTTCCACCCCTAAGCCCAAGGATTGACATGCTCTACGCCATCATCGCCAGCGACGTCGAAAACTCCCTGGAAAAACGCCTGGCTGCACGCCCTGCGCACATCGAGCGCCTGCAGCAGCTCAAGGCCGAAGGCCGTGTAGTCCTGGCCGGCCCGCATCCGGCCATCGACAGTAACGATCCCGGCGCTGCCGGCTTCAGCGGTAGCCTGATCGTCGCCGAATTCGACTCCCTTGCCGCCGCACAGGCCTGGGCCGACGCCGACCCGTACATCGCGGCAGGCGTGTACGAGAAGGTGGTGGTCAAACCGTTCAAGCAAGTGCTGCCCTGAGCCTGATCGAGCCTGTTCGCGGGCAAGCCTTCACGACGACTTGCACGCGAACAGGCCCAGGCAATCCCCGGATTCATCTATTGCGACCCACTGCCGACAACCTTCTGAATCGAACAAGAATCAGGAGTACCGATGCGCCAAGGTCCGATGTCCCTGCTGCTTTTCTGCCTGTTGCTGCTCTCCCCCCTCGCCCTCGCCGAACAGCCTCTGTCGCTGGAAGCCGGTGCGCGCATCACCGAGCTGCAGCAACGTCTGGAGGAAAGCGAGAAACAGCGCGCTGCACTGAGCAAACAGCTGCAAAATGCCGACAGCGCCCGGGAAAGCACCCAACTCGAACGCCTGCGCCAGGACAATCAGCGCCTGCAGGCTACGGTGGAAAAACTGCAGACCACCAGCCCACTACGCCTGCTCACCGACCAGCAGCAATGGTTCCTGATCGGATCGGTCGTTGCACTGTTGTCGGCAGTCTGCGGTATCTTAGCCAGCGGCGGACACAGAAGACGCCGACAATGGTTGAATTGAGTGAGTCATGAGCGAGCTGTTACTGATTGATGATGACCAGGAGTTGTGCGAGCTGCTCGGTAGCTGGCTGACTCAGGAGGGCTTTGCGGTCCGCGCCTGCCACGACGGCGAGAGCGCGCGCCAGGCCTTGGCCGCCCACGCCCCGGCGGCGGTGGTGCTGGATGTGATGCTGCCCGATGGCAGCGGCCTGGAGCTGCTCAAGCAACTGCGCAGCGACCACGCCGAACTGCCGGTATTGATGCTGTCGGCCCGTGGCGAACCCCTGGACCGTATCCTGGGCCTGGAGCTGGGTGCCGACGATTACCTGGCCAAACCTTGCGACCCGCGTGAGCTGACCGCTCGCTTGCGTGCCGTGCTGCGCCGCAGTCATCCGGCGGCGCCCAGCACCCAGATCGAGATCGGCGACCTGGCCTTCAGCCCCGTGCGCGGGGTAGTCAGCATCGATCAGCGCGAGATGAGCCTGACACTCTCCGAGAGCCGCATCCTCGAAGCCCTGCTGCGCCAACCCGGCGAGCCATTGGACAAGCAGGAACTGGCGCAGATCGGCCTGGGCCGCAAACTGACGCTCTATGACCGCAGCCTGGACATGCACGTCAGCAACCTGCGCAAGAAGATCGGCCCCCACGCCGATGGCCGTCCACGCATCGTCGCCCTGCGCAGCCGCGGCTACTACTACAGCCTGTAACGCAGCGGGGCGGCGATGCCCCGCAGCGACGCCTTCACTTGCGCAATGGATCGTCCCAGAACGGACGCTCCACCTCCTGCAGGGTATCTGCCCGACTCAACCCCAGATCGTGCAGCGCATCGTCGCTGAGGCTGGCCAATTGCCGACGCTGGCGGTACAGCTGCTGCCAGCGCAACAGTCGCTCAAGCGCCTGTGCAAGCAGTTGGCCCAAGGAGAAGGAAGTGTGGGTAAAACCGACATGACCTTTCATCGTGAAGCCCTCCGTGTGAGTGGCTTCAGTCTCGCGCCGAGCTTAGGATCAATCCAACGAATGTTTCTTATGTCTTGCATCTGGAGGATTGATGCAATGTCCACCTACCAGAGCCTCGACGCCGACGTCTTGCGCACCTTCGTTGCCATCGCCGAACAAGGTGGTTTCACCCGTGCCGGGGAGGTCGTCAACCGAACCCAGTCGGCCGTGAGCATGCAGATGAAACGCCTGGAGGAAGACATCCTCCAGCGCCAGTTGTTCGAGCGCGACGGACGCCAGGTGCGCCTGACCGCCGAGGGCCAGGTGCTGCTCGGTTATGCCCGGCGCATCCTCAAGCTGCACGGCGAGGTGTTCAACACCTTGCGCATGCCACACATGGTCGGCGTAGTGCGCATCGGTACACCGGACGACTACGCCATGCGCTTTCTGCCGGCGATACTCACCAGCTTCGCCAGCAGCTATCCACTGATCCAGGTGGAGGTGCATTGCGAGCCATCGAAGCAATTGATGCTGCGCCAGGACCTTGACCTGACGATCATCACCCGCGAGCCAGGTGCCGAGGTGGGCCAACTGCTGCGCCAGGAACGCCTGGTATGGGCCGCCGCCAAGGGTTTCTGCCCCCACGAACAGCGCCCGATACCCCTGGCGATGTTCAACACCGACTGTTTCTGCCGCTCCTGGGCCTGCAACGCCCTCGAACATCAGGGGATCGATTACCGCATCGCCTACACAAGTCCGAGCCTGGCTGCGATCTTTGCCATCGTCGGCGCGGGTTTGGCGGTTACGGCCCAGTTGCAGAGCCTGATCGGCGACTCGCTGTGCATTCTCGGCGAAGACCAGGGTCTGCCGCAGTTGCCGATGGCCAATGTGATGCTGGTGCGCAATGCGCAAAGCCATTCGCCGATCACCGACTGCATGGCCGACTACGTGATCGACGGCTTCAGGTAAAGGTTGTCAGAGCTCCAGGCCCAGCATCACCGCACAGACGATCAGAAACACGCAGAACAGCGTACGCAGCACTTTCTCAGGCAGCGCATGAGCCAGCTTCACGCCCCAGCTGATGCTGAGCAAACCGCCTATCGCCAGCGGAATACCGACATGCCAGTCAACGCTGCCATGAACGCCATAGGTGAGCAGCGTCACCATGGTGCTCGGCGCCGCAAGCGCCAGCGACAGGCCCTGAGCCACCACCTGGGTGGTGCCGAATACGCTGGTCAGGATCGGCGTGGCCACTACCGCGCCGCCAACGCCGAACAGCCCGCCCATGCTACCGGCGAAGCAGCCCAGCACACCCAGCCACGGCCAGGGATAACGCAGCTGGCTGCTCGGCGGGCTGGCTTTCATGAACATGCGCGCCACGTTCCACACCGCTAGCGCCACCAGGAACGCGACGAAGCCCAGGCGCATGGAGTGTGCATCGAGCCCTACCGCCCAGATCGAGCCCAGCCAGGCAAAGATAAAGCTGCACAGCGAAAGCGGCACGGCATGGCGCAGCTCGATGCGGTTGCGCTGATGATAGCGCCACAGCGCCAGCAGCACGTTGGGCACCACCATCACCAACGCCGTACCCTGGGCCAGCTGCTGGTCGAGACCGAACAGCACTCCCAGTGCAGGAATCGCAATCAACCCACCGCCGATCCCGAACAGGCCGCCCATGGTGCCCAGCGCCGCGCCCAAAACGATGTACATCAACCACTCGATCATCAGTGCCTCATTCGACTGCATTCTCAATCCAGGCATGCTACCCAGTGGAGGCTGGCAGGGAAACGCACAGCAGCGCACAATGGCTTTGCGTTTTACGCACAAGCATGGGAAGGGTCATGAGTCCAGATATCCTCACCGAACAACTGAGTCTGTTTCTCGATGTACTCGAAACCGGCAGCTTCTCGGCGGCCGCGCGCCGTCACCCCTTGACGCCTTCGGCAGTCGCCCGACGCATCGACAACCTGGAAAACGCCGTGGGCAGCCGCCTGTTCGTGCGCAGCACCCATGCCGTGCGCCCGACTCCGGCAGGCAATGCCTTCGCCGAGCGCGCCCGGCGCATCATCGAGGAACTGCGCCTGGCACGGGCCGAAGCGGTATCCCTGAGCAATGCCCCGGAAGGCCTGATCCGCATGGATGCCCCTGCAGCCTTCGGCCGCCGCCACCTGGCGCCAGCGATCGCCGACTTCCTGGTGGCTTACCCCGGGCTCGATGTGCAACTGCGCCTGATCGACAGTTTCGTCGACATGCACGGCAGCCACCTGGGCGAGGTCGACCTGGTGCTGCGCGCAGGCACTCTGGCCGACACACGTCTGGTCGCCACTCCGTTGGCCTACATGGTGCGCATCGCCTGCGCCAGCCCCGCGTACCTGGCCGCCAGAGGCGTGCCCACCTGTCCCAGCGAACTGCCGCAGCACGACGGCCTGGACTGGGATGGCCTGGCACCACCGTTCGCCTGGCGCTTCGCCGTCGACGGCCAGGTGCGCCTGTACCGCCCGGCACGCCTGCGCATGACCGCCAACAATGCCGAAACCCTGCTGTTCGGCGCCCTCGCCGGCCTCGGCATCGCCCATCTGCCCACCTGGCTGGTCAGCGAATACCTGCTGCGCGGTGAACTGCTGCCGCTGTTCTGCGAAAACGGCCTGCCCGAACCGGAAACCACCGGTATCTATGCACTACGACTCGAACATGAAACGAACTCTCGCAGCCGCTTGCTGCTCGAATTCCTCAAGAGCCGCTTCAGTCCTGTCCCTCCCTGGGACCTGGCGCTACGCAGTGGACTGCGTGGTTGATGAGCGCGCTAACGATCAGCGTGCTAGATTCTTAACTGAACTCATTCAAGGACCTGCATGAACGCCGACATCAAAGCCCCCTGCGACGAGCTGCTGCTGGACAATCAGGTGTGCTTCGCCCTGCACTCCACCTCGTTGCTGATGACCAAGGTCTACAAACCCTTGTTGCAGGCCCTGGGCCTCACCTACCCGCAATACCTGGCCATGCTCGTGCTGTGGGAGCAGGACGGCCTGACCGTAGGCGAAATCAGCCAGCGCCTGTTGACCGACCCCGGTTCGCTCACCCCGCTGCTCAAGCGCCTGGAAAGCGAAGGCCTGCTCAAGCGCACCCGCAGCCGCGAGGATGAGCGCGTGGTGCTGGTGCAACTGACCGACAAGGGCCGTGATTTGCGCGACGAGGCCAGCAAGGTGCCGCACTGCATCCTGGAAGCCTCCGGGCGCACGGTGGAACGCTTGCAGAAGCTGCAGGCCGAACTGCTCGACCTGCGCAACAGCCTGCAAAAAAGCCTCTGAGGACTATGCTGTGAAAGCCTGTCGGACGAATGGTCGAAAATTTATCTTGCGCACTAAATGATTGCGCGCTAATTTAAACCCATACCCACCCAGCGCCAAGGCGCACAGCACACAAGCGAGGCTCAAGATGCAAAAGGTCACTCCCCTGTACATCGCAGAAGCAACCTCCACTGGTGGTCGCGACGGCAAATCCCGCTCCAGCGACGGCAAGCTCGAAGTCAAGCTGAGCACCCCTAAAGAACTGGGCGGCGCTGGCGGTGAAGGCACCAACCCCGAGCAGATGTTCGCTGCCGGCTACTCGGCCTGCTTCATCGGCGCACTGAAGTTCGTCGCCGGTCAGGAGAAGAAAGCCCTGCCTGCCGACGCCTCGATCACCGCCAAGGTCGGTATCGGCCAGATCCCCGGTGGTTTCGGCCTGGACATCGATCTGCACATCAACCTGCCGGGCCTGGCCCAGGCAGATGCCGAAGGCCTGGTGGAGAAGGCGCACAAAGTCTGCCCATATTCCAACGCCACCCGCGGCAATGTCGATGTGCGCCTGCACGTGACGGTCTGAGTAACGCCAGACACAAAAAAACCCGGCCAAGGCCGGGTTTTTTGTGGGTCGCCAGAAGGATTACTTCTTGGTACGGCCCTTGAAGCTGTTGTCGCGGGTATCGATATCGATCCACTCGTCGATTTCGATGAAATCGGCGACCTGGATTTCAGTACCGTTGGCCAGCTTGGCAGGTTTCATGACCTTGCCGGAAGTGTCGCCACGAGCAGCGTTCTCGGTGTAGACGACTTTGCGGCTGATGGTGGTCGGCAGTTCTACCGATACCAGACGGCCTTCGAAGAAGACGGCTTCGCAGACATCTTCCATGCCTTCTTCGATGTACGGCAGAACGGCGTCGATGTCTTCGGCGTTCAGTTCGTACATGGTGTAGTCGGTGGTGTCCATGAAGGTGTATTCATCACCGTTGATGAACGACAGGGTCGCTTCTTTGCGATCCAGGATCACGTCGTCCAGCTTGTCATCGGCGAAGTAGACGGTTTCGGTCTTGTAGCCGGTCAGCAGGTTCTTCAGCTTGGTCTTCATGATCGCGCTGTTACGGCCCGACTTGGTGAATTCCGCTTTCTGGACCAGCCACGGGTCGTTGTCGATCCGCAGTACGGTACCGGGTTTCAGCTCTTTACCAGTTTTCATTACGAAGTATCCGAATCTGGATGGATTTATAAAAATCGAGGCCGCATATCATATCCAATTTCGGTAAAACTGTACCAGCGCTGTGGCAAGGTCCGGCCGAGTGGCCTGTTCCAGGCACCATTGCCGGGCGTGCGTCTGCAGTTGCGGCCAGTGTTTCAGCACCCCGCGCCAGGCCTCGCCCATGTCACGATCCATGTTCCAGGCACGCCACAACGCCACCAGTGCATCTGCGGCATCGTCCGACAGCCCCTGTCGATAGATCTTGAGAAAAGCCTCGAGCTTTTCCCAGTGAGCGTTCTCTTCTTGCACGTAGATGTGCCACAGCAGAGGGCGCCCGGCCCATTGCGCACGCACGAAGGAGTCCTCACCGCGCACGGCATTGAAGTCGCAACACCAGAGGATACGGTCGTAGTCGTCCTGGCTGACGAATGGCAGCACCTGCAAGGTCAGCGCCCCGCGCTGGCGCACCTCGCCCACGGCCAGTCGTTCACCCAGCCACGCATGCAGGTCGGACAGGATTCGACCTTCGGGGACCAGCAGGTGGGTGGGCTGATCGTCTGTCGCCAGGGCTTCCAGCCAATGGCCCAACTGCGCGTTCTCGTAGGCGAACAACGACATCAGTCGCGCCTCGGGCGCAGGTTTCACGCCGAGGCCGGCAAGGAATGCCTTGCGCGCGACAGCATCCTGCTCGAACGCAGCACGCTTGCCCAGCAGTTCGCCTTCACGCAGCAAGCCGCCGGTATTGGCGGTGAAGCCCGGGAAGAAAAACACTTTGCGCAGGCCATTGGGTTGTGGCGACGGCAGCCCATGACAACCCTCGACCCAGTCTTCGGCGCTCAGGTATTCGAGGTTCAGCCACAACGCTGGTGTCGAGCGCTCGGCCAGGGCTTCGACATAGGCCGCCGGCAGTCGGCAACCGAAGGCACCGATCACCACCTCGGCGGTTTCGCATGCGGGCCAATCGGCCGGCCAATGGCATACCTCGACGCCTTGCTGATATTGCCGCGCGGCCTGTGGATCAGCCTCCGGGCACAGGCGTGCAAACGCGTGCAGGTCGTCCACCCAAAGGCGCACGGTCAACGCATGCTCATCGGCGAGCTGACGCGCCAGGCGCCAGGTGACGCCAATATCGCCATAGTTGTCGACGACCGTGCAGAAAATGTCCCAGGTGGCTTTCACGACCACTCCCCTCGCAGCGCAGAAAACCATGGATTGTGCGGATAAACCGGCACAGACAAAAGCGCTACCCGCACTGGCAATAAAACAAATCGCACAGCCATGCGACAATGGCCCCCTCGATCGACCCCTGCCAGGAGGCCACGATGCCCCGTCGCCGCGAACTGAAGATCACCCTGAACCCTTTGCAGTTGATTGTCTGCGTGGCCTTCGGCCTGTGGCTCGGCGCCGTCGCCATCGCTTTAAGCCTGTGGCTGGCTTGGCAGCTGTGGCCACAGCAGGTCGAGCCACTGGCCCAGGCAGTGGCTCCGGCACGCAGCGCCCCCGCCCCAGTTGCCCCGCCGCAACCGGCCGACGCGCAGCAGGCGATGTTCGAGCGCTACAAGGAGATCCTGAACACGCAGCAAGCCCAACAGGCCATCGAGGCCAACCCGCGCAACCTGAACAACCCCAAATGCCAGTTCTGGCTGCAGCAGAACCGCAATGCACCGACCGACAAGAGCCAGGCCAACGTGCTGGAGTTCTGCCGCTGACCATGGACAAACCAACCCTGCTCGCGCGCATCATCGACACCCTCGAGCACGACATGGAGGTGCTGCGCCGCGCCGCCCAGACCGCCTACGAAACCGCCACCGCCGAAGAGAACATCGCCGAGAACAAGTACGACACCCTGGGGCTCGAGGCCTCCTACCTCGCCACCGGCCAGGCGCGCCGTACCGCCGAAATCCGCCAGGCGCTGCTGAGCTACCAGCAATTGCTGCTGCGCGACTACGATCCGGCGCGCGGCATCCAGCTGAGCAACCGGGTAACGCTTGAAGATGAGCAAGGTCGCCAGCAGTTGCTGTTTCTCGGCCCCGAGGGCGCCGGGCTGAAAATCGGCGAAGGCCCTGGACGGGTGACCGTGATCACCCCGCGCTCGCCGCTGGGCAAGCAGTTGATCGGCAAGAAACTCGATGACGAAGTAAGCCTGGTGCTCGCCGGGGTGGCGCAGGTGCAGTTCGTAGTCGAAGTCGACTGACGGCAGGATTCAGGCGCCTGCCATCGCATCGAACTGCTTCGCCAACCCCTGCGCCTCGAAACACGCCAACAGATAGTCGATGAACGCGCGCGTCTTGCCCGGCAGCAGCTTGCGCTCGGCGTAGTAGACGCTGACGCTGCCATCGTCCACATACCAGTCCGGCAACACCCGGCACAGGCGTTTGCTGGCGAAGTACGGCACAGCGAACGGCATGCTCACCAAGGCAATGCCCAGCCCTTGCTCCGCCGCAGCACAGGCTGCATCCGAGTCGCTCATGGTCATCGCCTGGCGCAGGTGCAGCGGGCGCTGCTCCTGGTTGCGGCTGGTCAGCGGCCAGGAGCGCACTCGCCCGGTCTGCGGGGAACGAATCAGGATGCCGTCGTGCTGGGGTAGTTGTTCCGGCATCTGGATCGGCGCGTGCCGCTGCAGGTACTCAGGCGCCGCTACCAAGACCCGGTGTGCAGGCGCCAGCTTGCGCGCAACGACTCCCGGCGGCAGGTCGAAGCCGCCGCCAATCGCCGCATCGAACCCTTGGCCGATGAGGTCGACCTGGCGGTTGTCGAAATGCCAGTCCGGGGTGATCGCCGGGTATCGGCGCAGGAACTCTCCCAGCAACGGCAGCACGTACAAACGCCCGAACACGATGCCCATGCTGACCCGCAGCACCCCGGCCGGTTGACCTTCGCTACTGGCCAGGTTGGCCACAGCGTACTGGATGCTGCGAAAACTCTCGCTCACCTCACCTAGAAAGCGTTGCCCGGCCTCGGTCAGGGTCAGTTTGCGCGTACTACGCTGGAACAGGCGCACACCCAGGCGAGATTCCAACTGGGCGACGTTCTTGCCCACCGCCGCAGGTGTGATGGACAAACGCCGGGCGGCCTCGGCGAAGCTGCCGACCTCGGCACTGGTGATGAAGCACTCGAGGCTGCTGAAGGATTCCATAAGCGATTCCCAACCAGAAGTTCACTCTGATGATAGTGATTGCGATCTTATCAGCAGGTAATCACCCGTCGATACTGACCCATCCAAGGCACACCGCCTTGCTCGCTTCAGGAGAGCAGCATGTCCCACGTATCGAACCTCGAAGGCAAAGTCGCCCTGGTCCAGGGTGGTTCCCGCGGCATCGGCGCCGCCATCGTCCGGCGCCTGGCCCGCGAAGGCGCACAGGTCGCCTTTACCTATGTCAGCTCTGCTGCCCCCGCGCAGGCCCTGGCTGACGCCATCAACGCCGAGGGTGGCCGCGCCCTGGCCCTGCGCGCCGACAGCGCTGACGCCAGCGCGGTACAGCAAGCGGTGCACGACACCGTCAAAGCCTTCGGCCGCCTCGACATCCTGGTCAACAACGCCGGCGTATTGGCCGTGGCGCCAGTGACCGAATTCGACCTCGGCGACTTCGACCGCATGCTGGCGATCAACGTGCGCAGCGTGTTCGTGGCGAGCCAGGCCGCGGCCCGACACATGGGCCAGGGTGGCCGGATCATCAACATCGGCAGCACCAACGCCGAACGCATGCCGTTCGCAGGCGGCGCGCCCTACGCCATGAGCAAGTCCGCGCTGGTCGGCCTGACCCGCGGCATGGCCCGTGACCTCGGCCCTCAGGGCATCACCGTCAACAATGTGCAGCCTGGCCCGGTGGACACCGACATGAACCCGGCCAGCGGCGAGTTCGCCGACAGCCTGATCCCGTTGATGGCGATCGGACGCTACGGGCATGCCGATGAAATCGCCAGCTTCGTCGCCTACTTGGCAGGGCCTGAGGCTGGCTACATCACCGGCGCCAGCCTGCTGGCCGATGGCGGTTTCGCCGCCTGAGCCATTGCGACAGGGAGCGGCCCACTGCCGCCCCTATCGGCCAGCCGCCACGAAGGCTTCGTCCACCCGCGCCAACTGCGCTTCGCTCAAGGTCCCTGCCTGGTAATGCAGCTTGATCCAGGCCAGCAGGTAGTCGTAGCGCGCCCGCGCCAGGTCACGCCGGGTGGTCGCCAGTTGCTGTTCGGCATTGAGCACATCCAGACTCACCCGCTCGCCGCCCTGCACGCTCTTGCGCGTCGACACCACCAGCGCCTCGGCCGCCTGCAGCGCCCGCTCATAGGCACGCAAGCGACTGGCGCCGGACTCGCAGGCGTTGTATTGCTTGCGCAGCTCGATAAGCGTGTTGCGGGTATTGCCATCCAGTTCGTACTCGGCCTGCTCCAGATGCCGGCTGGCCTGGCGCGTCGAAGCGCTGACGCCACCACCGGCAAACAGCGGCACGCTGATCTCGATACCGACGGTGTTGGTGTCGTAGCGCTGATTGTAGGTGTTACCACTGTCCGACTCCTGGCGCCGCGAAGTGGCGAAGGCGCTGACCTTGGGCAGGTGCCCGGCGCGATTACGCTCGACTTCGTAGCGCGCCACTTCCAGCGCATGACGCTGCGAGCCGAGTTGCGGGTTGCTGGCCAGCGCCAGCGATTGCCAGGCCTCATAGCTGGTCGGCGTAACCTGCGGGAAGGCGAAGCCACTGCGCAGCGGCGCCAGCTCATCGATGCGCACAGCCGGCTCGCCGATCAGCGCACCGAGTTCGCGCAATGCGGCATCCTCGTCGTTACGTGCCTGGATTTCCTCGGCATCAGCCAGCTCGAAACGTGCCTGGGCCTCGAGGATGTCAGTGCGCGTCCCCTCACCGGCCTGGAACAGGCGCTGGTTCTGCTGGAATTGCTGGCGGTAGGCCTGCTTGCTGGCCACGCTGATGGCGATCTGATCCCGGGCATACAGGGCCTGGGTGTAGCTGGTCATCACCCGCACCAGCAACTGTTGGCTCTGGTCGCGGAAGCTCTCGTCGGCAAACAGCGCCTGGGCCACCCCCTTGCGGTAGGCGGCATAGGCTTCATAGTCGAACAGCGGTTGCTGGAGGATGAAAGTCGAGCCATAGCTGTCATAGCGCCTGTCTTCGCTCGAACGACGCGAATCACCGAGGTAGCTGGCTTTCGAATCGTTGCGACCCTTGTTGTAGCTGTAGGAAAGATTGGGCAGCAGGCCTGCACGGCCGATGGCGCGGTACTCCTGGCCTGCCTCGCGGGCCTTGAAGGCGGCGAGGTAGGTTGGATCGCGGCGCAAGGCCTGTTCGTAGACCTGAAACGGCCCCATGCCGGCCTGGGCCAGTGTCGGCAGCAGCACGCAGGCCGCCAGCAGACCGGTTGCAGATGATTTCATCGCAACGTCCTTATTGTTCGGTCAAGGCGCTGCCTGCACGGTCGAGCAGGGGCTTGAACAGGTAGTTGAGCAGCGATCGCTCGCCAGTGCGCACGAACAGTTCGGCGGGCATGCCCGGACGGATCGACAAGCCCTGCAAACGCGCCAGCGCCTCTTCGCTGACGGTGCTGCGCAGCACGTAGTACGGCTGGCCGCTGCGCTCGTCGAGCAACTGGTCGGCCGATATCAGCGCCACCTCGCCGGTGACCCGTGGCGTGCTGTTCTGGTTGAAGGCCGTGAACAGGATATCGACCGGCAACTGCGGCGCGACCTTGTCCACCAGGTTCACCGGCAAGCGCCCCTCCACCTCCAGCGCTGTGCCTTGCGGCACGATCTCCAGCAACGTGTCGCCTGCCCGCACCACTGCACCCTCGGTGTGTACGCCCAGGTTGACAGCGATGCCGTCGGCGGGTGCGAGGATCTCGCTGTGACGCAACTCGAAGCGTGCCGAGTTGAGCTGCTGCTCCAGCGTCGCGGCCTTGACCTGAGCCTCGGCCAGTTGGGTGCGCACCTCTTTCTGGTATTCCTCGCGGCGCTGCTGCAGGTTGAGCCGGGCCTCGACGATGCCTTGCTCCAGGCGCGCGCTGTCGCCCGCGTTCTGCGCCAGGTCACGTTGCACCTGGGACAACTGCCGCTGGTATTCGAGCACCCGATTGCGCGGGATGTAGCCCTCACCGGCCAGCGGGCGCAGATTGTCCAACTGCTCGCGCAGGGAGTCAGCCTGGGCCTGCAGGTCGCCCCGCGCCCGGCGCATGCCGGCCAGTTGGGCCTGGGAGCCTTCGATGCTGGCCGCCACCGCGCCCTGTTCACGGGCCAGAGCCTGGCGACGGCTATCGAACAGCTGGCGCTGACCTTCAACAACCAGGCCGAGTTGCGCATCGGACTCATCCATCAGCTCGGCAGGAAACTGCACCTGCCCCGCGTTGTCCCGTTCACCGCGCCAACGCGCAAGGCTGGCCTGGGTCATGCGGTACTGGGCCTGCAGCGCCTCGACATCTGCTTGTACCTGGGTACGATCGAGGCGGAACAGCGGCTCACCCTGGCGCACCACCTGCCCTTCGCTGACCAGAATCCGGCTGACCACCCCGGCAGCCATCGACTGCACTGCCTTGCGCTTGCCCGACACCACCACGGTGCCCTGCACCGCCACGCCCTGATCCAGCGGCGCGAGGCTGGCCCAGGCCATGAATCCGCCAAACCCCAGCAGGGTCAGCAGCCAGCCAAGGCGCACGTAGAAGCGTGCATCGCTCGTCACGCGGCTCATGCACCACCTCCGGCTTGCAGCGGCCGCTGTGCGGTGCCCTGGCCCAGCGCCTGGAGAATATCCCGCGCAGGGCCAAACGCCTGCACGCGCCCGTCGTTCATCACCAGCAGCTTGTCAGCCTGGGCCAGCGCCGCGCTGCGATGGGTCACCAGCACCACCGTGCGCCCCAGAGCCTTCAACTGGACGATGGCATTGGCCAACGCCGCCTCGCCAAGGCTGTCGAGGTTGGAGTTGGGTTCGTCGAGCACGATCAGACACGGGCTGCCATAGAGTGCGCGCGCCAGGGCAATGCGTTGCTTCTGGCCGCCAGACAGGTCGCCACCGCCCTCGCCCAGGCGCGTGTCATACCCCTGCGGCAAGCGCAGGATCAATTCATGCACCCCCGCCAGACGCGCAGCCTCCACCACCTTATGGCCGTCGAGCTCGCCGAATCGGGCGATATTCTCGGCAATGCTGCCACGCAGCAGCTCGATACTTTGCGGCAGATAGCCGATATGCGGACCGAGCGCATCGCGGTCCCACTGGGAAAGCTCGGCGCCATCCAGGCGCACATGGCCCGCCAGCGGTTGCCAGACACCCACCAGCAACCTGGCCAGGGTCGACTTGCCGGAGCCCGAAGCCCCCAGCACCCCCAGCACCTCACCGGGCGCCAGGGCGAAACTGACCTGCTGCACCGTGGCGACCCTGCGCCCCGGTGGCCCGCCGCTGACCTGCTCGATGGACAACTGACCGTCAGGCGCTGGCAGCGACATTGGCACTGGTGGTTCAGGATGCTCCTGCAGCAAGGTTTCCAGGCGCTTGTAGGCCAAGTGGGCACCGCTCCACTGCTTCCACACCGCAATGAGCTGGTCGATCGGCGCCAGCACCCGGCCCATGAGAATGGAGCCGGCGATCATCATGCCCGGCGTCATCTGGCCCTCGATCACCAGCAGCGCACCCAGGCCCAGCACCAGCGACTGCAAACACAGGCGCAGGGACTTGCTGGTGGCAGTGATCACTGCCGACGTGTCGCTGGCCCGGTTCTGCAACTCGAGAAAGCGTCCGTGCAAGGCGAACCAGCGCTGGCGTAGCGCGCCGAGCATGCCCATGGCCTGGATGCTTTCGGCGTTGAGCAGTTGGCTGCCGGCCAGGCTGCTCGACTGCTGCTGCAGGCTGCTCGCTTCGGCCAGCGGGCGCTGGGTCAGGCGCTCGTTGAGCACGGCCAGCAGCACCAACAGCAAGGCTCCAACACTGGCGAGCACACCCAGCCAGACGTTGAACAGGAAAATCACCGCCAGGTACACCGGAAACCAGGGGGCATCGAAGAAGGCGAACAACGCAGGGCCGGTGATGAACTGGCGCACCTGGGTCATGTCGTTCAAGGCCTGGCCAGCGGCGCCATCACCCTGGCGCAAGTTACGTTCGAACGCGGCGCGATAGATGTTCAGGTTGAAGCGCTGTTCCAGTCGATGGCCGACGCGAATCACAATGAAACTGCGCACCGCTTCCAGCACGCCCATATATACGAAGAAACCCACCACCATCAGGGTCAACATCCACAAGGTGGTTTCATTCTGCGAAGTCAGTACACGGTCGTACACTTGCAGCATATAAATCGACGGCACGAGCATGAGAATGTTGATCAGCGCAGTAAAACAACCGACGCTGATCAACGTCGATTTGAATTCGCCAAGTGCCGCCCACAAAAGTGCGCCGGGCCTGTTGCTCGGAAGTTTCATGTTTCGCCCTTACTGCCGTTATAACTTGGCCGGGTAGTTAGTTGTCCACACGCTCCAGCACCACTGCACTGCCGGCGGCTGAAGTCCAGGTGTAGCGACCGGCGCCCTGTCGGCTGAAATGCACCACCGTGCTGCCGTCGCCGCCCACCAGTGCCAGGGTGTCGGGTGTCACCAGCCAACTGCCCGGACGAACCCCGAGCAAGCGCTCGGCGCAGGCCAGGTCGCCGTCAAGCGCGCCCTCGCTGGCCGACAGGCGCAGGGTGCAGGCACTGGCCTGCTGCTGCTGTGGATAAAGCTCCCAGCGCCCGGCCAGTTGCGCGGCGTTGGGGAGTAGCAGGCTGCTCGCCATACCTACCTCGGTCATAGACATCAAGGGAATCGCGCCCAGCGCGATCATTCGTTTGATTGCTCGCATCCATCCACCTCGCGTGGTCCATGTGGCTGGGAGCGACACGCGCAGCGCTACGCGAGCCGCTCCCGGCCCGTCAGACCACGATATCCGTGGCGACGGCCTGACCTACGGTGGTCACCAGGAAGTCAGCCAGACTATTGCCGGTGAAGTCGATGGACAGGCTGCCCAGGTTGGTCGCCTGGTCGTAGCTGAGAACGGCCTCGCCGGCATGTCCGGTGAAAGCACTGACGAACTCTAGCGGTAGCTTGCCCTGGGAAAACGCCGAGATGGCTGACAGATCAATCTTGTCCTGACCGCTGACAAAATCCATGATCCGGTCCGGCGCCTTGGCTGTCGAATCGCTGATGGCCCCATAGACGAAGGTGTCCGCACCGCTTCCCCCCCAGAGGGTGTCAGCCCCGCCACCGCCGTAGATGATGTCGTTGCCGGCGCCACCCTTGAGCACGTTGGCCACCGCGTTGCCGATCAACAGGTCGTTGCCCGAACCGCCGATGGCGTTCTCCACGGTCACGCCCTTGGCGATCGAGACGTTCCCGATCATGCCGCCAACATCGGAGAACGAAGCCTCGTTGAGGTTGATCTTCTGGTTCTGGGTGAACCCGGAGAAGTCCAGAGTATCGTTGCCGCCGCCATCCCATACGCTGAACACCACCTTCGACGAAGCCGAGGTGGCCGAGTAGAAGTCGCGATCGGCCGTGGAGTTGAAGCCGTACACGGTATCGCCCGAACGCGTGGCGTAGTTGGCGCCGTAGAGTTTCTGGATCGCCGCGATGTCGTCCATCAGCGGGGCCGACGCGTAGTACTGCCCGCCGCCCTTGACGAAGTTCTGCGCGGTGTTGCTTTCGCTCCAGTAGCTCATGACGCTGTAGCCGCGGGTGTCCTGTGCATACGAAGCGTCACGGTAGCTCGGGTTGCCCTCGCCGGCGTTGTAGTCACCGGGGTGGGACAGGCCGAGCACGTGGCCGATCTCGTGGGTCAGGGTCTGGCGACCGTAGTTGCCAGTGTCGGGATTGATGTTCACCTGATAACCGCTATTGATCAGGTACCACGACTCACCTTTGTGCGAACCCCACCCGTCGAACGGCAGGTAGGCGAACGCCGCGCCACCGTTGCTGGCGCTGAAGTTGCCGAAGGTCATGTGACCGTCGCCGCCCGAAGCTGCCTCGGTGAAGCTCAGCTTGGCCACGTCGGCCCACGACTCCATGGCCAGCTTGGCCTGGGCTTTCTGCTGGTTGTTGAACTGGCTGAAGCTGCCCAGGCCACGGCTGACGAAGTCCGCCGGCGCTTTGGTCAGGAAGGTGTAGGTGAGGCTGATGGTGCCGTCCTTGTTCAGGTCCTTCCAGGACGCCCCGTCGCGCAGCAGCTGGGTGGCGGCCTGATCGACGGTGAACGAAGGTTTGCCATTGATGTTCGCACCACCGCGATCGTACTGGTGGGCGAAGCTGTTGATCAGCCCGAAGGCCGAACTCGGCCCGTTCGGTTGCAACACCGAGGCAGCAGAAACAACAGCATTTGCTTTGACTTTCGACATGCAGACACTTCCTTGTTTGCGGAAAAGTTGATGTTCGACAGGAACGCTCAAACTTTCGGCGAGAGCATCCTGTCACTCGCCCTTGTGAGGCGCAAAAAAACTGACACATTTAGAAACTTTCTGTCCAGTGTTTTTTGACGCCAATCTTCCGAACGGAGAAATAAGCCGTGTGCCGCTGTTATTTGCGCAAACTGTTATGCATCAGGTGTATTGAGGAGTACCCATACTCCAGATAATGACTGACCGGTTTATTATTCAAGGCCGGGAAGTTTTATTATGAAAAAGCGACGTCCTGCTGATGATTCAAGACCGCCGTTCGTTAATGGCGTCTGGCCTCGCGACAACCGGTCGCACGACCCTCCGTCGCCTGCTCGTTGACTTGCCGAGGGGCGCGGCGCTCAGTAGGTGCTGGTCACAGCCCCTCCACTGACAGGACGACACAATGACAAGACTCACGGTGCAATCCGGCGATTTCTTGCAAGGTGAAGGCGAGTATCGCAACGGATCGCTCACACTCAAGACCCCACGCAGCCAGGCCGGTGAGCGTATCTCTCTGGCCCGTATCAAGGACCTCCGGCTCGCCAGCCTGGAATCGAACCGCAACCTGGGCGCCACCCTCGGCTGGGGTGTAGCCGGCGCCCTGGTGGCCGGGCCGGTCGGCATGCTCGCCGGATTGTGGCTTGGCGGCAAAGAGGAGGAAGCCACCTTTCTCGCCACGTTCAAGGATGGCCGCAAGCTGCTGGCTATTACCGATGGCAAGACCTGGTCGAAGATCGACGACACCTGGCGCCAGCGTCAGCGCTCGGGCGCCAGGTAAAACCATCGGGGTCGAGTTCGTCTGCATGATCGAGGTGTTCTTTTCGCGGGCACCCCACTGAACCCAAGAGCAGTGTGATACCCGTGGGAGCGGGCTTGCCCGCGAAAAGAACACCGCACAGCCCCTGACACCCCTGCTACCATTGCGCCCCCTTTGCCAACCGCCCCACCGACTGCCGCCGGAGCAACCGGCGCGTCCGCCTTCCAAGGAGCCTTGCATGACCCCGCTTCGCCCCCGCCTGCCCTTTGGCCTGCTTGGCCTGGGCCTTGCGCTGCATGCCGGTCAGGCTCTGGCCGATGAACGCGTGACCCTCGCCCCCTTGCAGGTCACCGAACGCAGCGGCGATGACGGCTATCAACCACGTGAAGCCCAGGTCGGCGGCTGGCATGCCGCACCGCTGCTCGACACCCCGGCCTCGGTCAGCGTGTTCAGTCGCCAACTGCTCGATGATCGCCAGGTACGCCTGCTCAGCGAGGTGCTGCAAAGCGATGCCTCGGTCGGCGAAAGCTACGCGCCGATCGGCTACTACGAGAACTTCAACGTGCGCGGCTTCGAACTGAATGCCGCCAGCAGCTACCGGATCAATGGCCAGACCATCGCCGGCGAGCAGAACGTGGCGCTGGAGAACAAACAACAGGTCGAATTGCTCAAGGGTTTGTCGGGCCTGCAGAGCGGCGTGTCCGAGCCCGGCGGGCTGGTCAACTATGTGACCAAGCGCGCCGAGGATGTGCGCAGTGTCACCGTCTCGACCAACCAGCAGGGCGAACGCTACCTGGCCACCGACCTCGGCGGCTGGTTCGGCAGCGAGAAACAGTTCGGCCTGCGCGCCAACCTCGCCCATGAAGACATCCGTTCCTACGTCGACCATGCCGACGGCAAGCGCGACTTCGCCTCGCTGGCATTCGACTGGCAGATCAACCCCGACGCCACCCTGCAACTCGATGCCGAGTATCAGCACCGCGAACAGCGTTCGGTGCCCGGCTACCAATTGCTGGGCGGCACGCAGGTGCCCCACGGCATCGACCCGGACGACCGCCTGGCCTACCAGCATTGGGCCAAGCCTGTGACGAACGACTCGCTGAACCTGGGCGGGCGCTTCGAGTACCGCTTCAACGAAGCCTGGACCGGCACGCTCAGCGCTTCGCGCAGCAAGGTGGTGATTGACGACTACAGTGCGTTCGCCTGGGGCTCCGGCGACGACGCGTTCTTCTCCGGCAACGGCGACTACGGCATCTACGACTTCCGCAGCCCCGACGACACCCGGCGCACCGACGAACTCCAGGCCACCCTCGAAGGCCGTTTCCAAGCCTTGGGCCTGCAGCATGAACTGACTGTCGGCAGCAGCGCCCAGCGTCGGACCCTTGATCAGCGTCCGTATTACAACGAGTGGCTCGGCAGCGGAAACATCTACACCGGCGCGCCCGCTCTGGATCCGTCCGAAAAACCGATCGGACATAGCGAACGCCGCCTGGACAGCCGCCAGTACGGCCTGTTCGTCAGCGACCGCATCAGCTTCAACGAGCAATGGCAGACCGTACTCGGCGCGCGCGAAGTGCGCCTGGACGAAAAGACCTGGGACGAAACCGGTGCTGCTGGCCGCCATACCCGCCAGTACCAGTTGCTGCCCAACGCCGCCCTGATCTACAAACCGCAAGCGGACACCACGCTGTACGCCAGCTGGTCCAAAGGCCTGTCGGCGGGCGGCACCGCGCCTTGGTTCGCCAGCAACGCTGCCGAGATCCTCGCCCCGACCCTGTCGCGCCAACTGGAAGTGGGCATCAAGCGCGATTGGAAAGGCATGAGCCTGAGCGCAGCGCTGTTCCAGATCCGCCAGGCCTACCAGTACGCCCGCCCGCAGGACGGTACGGACCCAATCTATGTGCAGCAAGGCCAGCAGAAGAACACCGGCCTGGAGCTCGGCGCCAGCGGCTGGGTGACATCCAACCTGCAGTTGCACGCCAGCGCCGCCGCGATCCGTGCCCGGGTGAAGAACAGCGGCACCGACGCCTACGAGGGCCACCAGGCGATCAACGTGCCTCGCCTGCGCGCGGCGCTGCAAGCCGAATACAACCTTCCGGTGCCGGGCCTGGCACTGCTCGGCGGTGCACGCTACAGCGCCAGCAAGTACGCGAGCCAGGCAGGCAACGTCGAGGTCGGCGGCTACACGGTATTCGATATCGGCAGCCGCTACCGTACCCGCATCGGTGACTATGACACCGTGCTGCGCCTGACGGTGGACAACATTTTCGACAAGCGCTACTGGCGCGATGTGGGGGATTACCTGGGCGACAACTATCTGTTCCAGGGCGCGCCGCGCACGGCAAGACTGTCGGCTTCGATAAGTTTCTGACGCCTGCCGAGTAGCTGGGTGCCCCTTTACGACGAGACGTGGCGGGCACCTGTAGTTACTTCACCGGCATTGTATCCATAAGCTTTTTGATGGCCTGGGGAAGCAGTTTGTTCTCTTCGAGAAAAACACGCCCTCCCAGATCCCAGGCGGACTCGTGGGGACGCACCTCAATGCTTGACTGCAAAATGATGGCACCGCCATCGATCACTTCGGTAACAAAGTGGACGGTACATCCGGCCCGCGTCTCGGAGTTGGCCAGTACGGCTTCCTGAACACGAACACCGTACATCCCCTTGCCGCCATATTTTGGCAGTAGCGAGGGGTGGGTATTGATGATCATCCCGCTCCATCTACTACAGAAGGCTTTTGGGAGAATCGGCATGAATCCAGCAAGGACCAGCAAGTCCGAATCTTGAGGAATGTGTCTTTCAATTCGCTCGAAGAAACTGTCCTGATCGTCTTCCCCCCGAGTGACAACCGCTACTGGCACAGCATGCCTGTTCGCCCGCTCCACCGCGCCACATTCTCTGTCGCAAATCAGCTGGGTAATGCTGTAACCAATACTTGGCTGGTGATCGAGAAGGGACTGAAAATTGCCTCCCCCTCCCGAAGAAAATACACAGATATTGAACGGTTTTTTCAACACCATACGCGCGACATCCTATGCACTTTATGGATTATCAAATGGCCGAACAGCATTTAAGACTGCCCGCGCTCACCGAAGATACGCTCAGCGTATCAAAGCAAAAAGCCTCCAGTCGCGAGACATGGAGGCTTCTTGATAATGTGGCGGTGAAGAAGGGATTTGAACCCTTGATACGATTTCTCGTATACACACTTTCCAGGCGTGCTCCTTCGACCACTCGGACACTTCACCGGATCTCTTCAAGCCATTCAGCCTGTCGAGGCGCGCTAATTTAGTAGAAGACCTTTCCTTTGGCAAGCATTTTTTTCAGAATTTTCATGCGCTTAAGCCTCGCCCCGGAAAAGCCTGGCCAGCCAGGGCGATGCTGCCAATCTGGCCTGCGCTTTTTCCGCATTCCGGACACCTGCCCCGACGCCACACGGGGTAGCTGGCCAAGGCTGACCGGCCAGTCAGCCTTGGCGCTTTACCTGGCCTGCGCTGCTGGGTAACGTCATCGCCACGCCACCCAAAGGACTCTGTCATGAGCGAGCTGATTACCTACCACGCCGAAGACGGCATCGCCACCCTGACCCTGAACAACGGCAAGGTCAACGCGATCTCGCCGGACGTCATCACCGCCTTCAACGCAGCACTGGACCGCGCCGAGGAAGAACGTGCCGTGGTGATCATCACCGGCCAGCCAGGCATTCTTTCCGGCGGCTACGATCTCAAGGTGATGACCGCCGGCCCCAAAGAGGCGATCGACCTGGTCACCGCCGGCTCCACCCTGGCCCGCCGCCTGCTCTCGCACCCCTTCCCGGTGATCGTCGCCTGCCCCGGCAATGCCGTGGCCAAGGGCGCGTTCCTGCTGCTGTCGGCCGACTACCGTATCGGTGTCGAAGGTCCGTACAAGATCTGCCTGAACGAGGTCCAGATCGGCATGACCATGCACCATGCCGGGATCGAGCTGGCTCGCGACCGCCTGACCCGCTCGACCTTCCAGCGCTCGGTGAACAATGCCGAGGTCTTCGACCCGCACGGGGCAGTGGTGGCCGGGTTCCTCGACAAGGTAGTACCGGCCGAGCAACTCCAGGAAACGGCGCTGAGCGCGGCGCGGGAACTGAAGAAACTGAACATGCTGGCGCACAAGAACACCAAGCGCAAAGTGCGCAAGGCGCTGCTGGAGACGCTCGACAAGGCGATCGAGGCCGACAAGGGCCACATGGGCTGAAACCAGGCTTGCTGGAGTCGCCGCGTGCCGCTCCAGCAAGCCAGGACGCGACCGGGCTCTGTTCGCCGGTTTGCCCTGACCAGTGCACGGTCGTACACTGCGCCGCGACTGTCTGGTGTGAGCCGTATCATGCTCTATATGCTTCGCATGCTCCTTCTGGCGCTGCACTTCCTGCTGGTCGGCGCCGTCGGCCTGGTCATCGGCCTGTGCCGCCCCTTCAACCCCGACAACAGCCGCCTGTTCGCCCGCCTCTACAGCGTGCCAGCAGCCTGGCTCATGCTCATCCGGGTCAAGGCTGAAGTCGGCCCCTTGTGGGACCAGCCGCCCGGCTGCGTGATCGTCGCCAATCATCAATCCAACTACGACCTGTTCATCCTCGGCCAGGTGGTTCCACGGCGTACGGTCGCCATCGGCAAGAAGAGCCTGGGCTGGATTCCGTTGTTCGGCCAATTGTTCTGGCTCGGCGGCAACGTACTGGTGGACCGCAAGAATGCCTACCAGGCGCGCAAGGCGATGCGACTGACCACGCGGATCCTGCGCGACGACACCTCGATCTGGATCTTCCCCGAAGGCACACGCAACCCGACTGAACACCTGCTGGCGTTCAAGAAAGGCGCGTTCCACATGGCAGTCGAGGCCGGCGTACCGATCGTGCCGGTATGCGTCAGCCGCTACGCAAAGCGCCTGAGCCTCAACAGTTGGCGACAGCGCACGGTGATCGTCCGCTCCTTGCCACCGATCGCCACCCATGGCCTGGGGCAGCAGGACGTGCCGGCGCTGATGGAGCAATGCCGCCTGCAGATGCAGCAGTGCATCGATCGTATGGAGCGGGAGTTGCCGCAGGCCTGAGCCGCCAGCTTGCTCTACGCCGCAGCACGGCCCAAGCTGTCGGGGTGTCCAACCGAAGAAGCAGGCAACCATGGGTCGAGTCGTCGCAGCGGCGGTGTACAGCGCCGGGAGAAAGGTCACCAACATCAGCCTCGACGAAGGCAGTGAATGGGCACGCAAGCCTGGGCACTTCGTCTGGATAGGCCTGGAGGAGCCCAACGCCCAGGAGCTGGCCAACCTGCAGCGCCAGTTCGGCCTGCACGAACTGGCTATCGAGGACGCGCTGGAGAAGCACAGCCGCCCCAAGCTCGAAACCTTCGGCGACGCGCTGTTCATCGTCACCTATTCGCCGGTGCGCCATGAGGGCAAGCTGGAATTCATCGAGACCCACATCTTTGCGGGCAACGGCTACATCATCACCTGCCGCAACGGCCATTCGAAATCCTACGCCCTGGTACGTCAGCGCTGTGAAGCGCGGCCGCTGCTGCTCGAGCACGGCGAGGACTTCGTGCTCTACGCCCTGCTCGACTTCGTCACCGAAAACTACCAGCCCGTCAGCGAGGCGATCCATGGTGAGATCGAGGAGCTGGAGCAAAGCGTGCTCAGCGGCTCGCTGCAGGAGCAGGACATCCGCCGCCTGCACAGCTTGCGTCGCGACATCCTGCGTCTGCGCCGCTACGTGGCGCCGATGGTGGAGATCGGCGAAGAGCTGCAGCGCCTGAGCTTTCCCTTCATCGACAAGAACATGCGCCCGTACTTTCGCGACGTGCAGATCCACGTCACGCGGCAGATGGAAGACCTTGTCGGCATACGCGACATCGCCAGCCAGACCATCGAGATCGGCATGCTGCTGGAGTCGTCACGCCAGAGCATCGTGCAGCGCAAGTTCGCTGCCTGGGCGGCGATACTCGCTTTCCCCACGGCCATTGCCGGGATCTATGGAATGAACTTCCAGAACATGCCGGAGCTGGGCTGGCACTACGGGTACTTTGCGGTGCTGGGCGTGATCGGGGCGGGATGTGCGGGGCTGTATGCGAGCTTCAAGCGCTCGGGATGGTTGTAACGGGCTAGCTAGCGAGTCGTTCTTTTCGCGGCGGCGCCCATACAAGCCCGCGAAAAGAACGACGCAGTGGCAGGCTCAGGCCGCGCTCTGCTTGCCCTTGCGCGGTTGCTGGACGAACCGCAGCATCCATTCGCCCACCAGATCGCCCTGGTGCTCGGTGGCCAGGCTCGCCACCGCCTTGTGATACACCTCATCCCCCAGAACGTCCTGGCGCGCATCGAGCAGCGCACGGGAATAGTCGTGGACAAACTCCGGATGCCCCTGGAAGCACAGTACCTGGTCACCCACGTGATAGGCCGCATTCGGGCAGAAATCGCTGGAGGCGATCAGGGTTGCGCCTTCAGGCAACGCGGTCACCTGGTCCTGATGGCTGATCAGCAGGGTCAGTTCAGTCACCTCAGGGTCCATCCATGGCGCGTGGGCCGCCAGGCTGTAGCGGTGGATACCCAGCCCCCAGCCGCGATCGGCGCGCTCAGCCTTGCCGCCCAGCACCAGCGCCAGCACCTGGTGACCAAAACAGACCCCCAGCAGCTTCTCGCCCCGCTCATAAAGCTTGAGCAGGTAGGCCTTGAGGGTCTGGATCCAGGGATCGGTACCGAACGAGTCGGCCTTGCTGCCGGTCACAAGGTAGGCATCGAAGGTTTCACCTTCGGGCGGATACTCGCCGTTCATCACGTTGAAGACGCGAAACTCGGCGGCGATCGGCTGACGCGAGAACAGCTGCTCGAACATCCTTCCGTAGCCCCGATACTGCGCGGTCAACTCCGGTCGCAGGACATCGGTTTCAAGGATGCAGATGCGTAACGACATAGGGATAGTCCTGAACGACATGTGATGGAATCTGATGTAGAGACTGACGCGAAAGACACGTACAAGCAAGAGGTGTGCACTGACGAACGGTCACCTGGCAGGCCCTGCCCGTACAGCATCCTCGATGTGTCTAGTCAGAGCATGCCAGCTAAATGGCCAGTGGCCTCATAACGTTCGGAAATGCCTGTTGACACGCTTAGAACAAAGGGTTCTCAAACAAGGCCGATGTTCGCCCTACTGTTGGGGTAGACATCCACGCAAGAGGCACGCAAGGCCTGCGTTTCATACGCCATAGTGATCGACCCGACGCAAGACAAGGAAGCCAAAGGCTATTCAGGAATAACAACAAGAAGGCGGTCCGCCATGTTCAGACAATCGAAAGTACGCCAAGCCGGACTCATACTCTTCGCCACCACGTTGCTGCTGATCCTGCCGAACCTGACACGCTTGTTCGGCTGAAGGCAGCGGTGGCATTCGCACGCTGCGCAAGGGTAATCTGCCGACCTGTCCGGGTTGGAGATCGCTCATGCGCCATTGCCTGAGTTTGCTGTTGCTGTTGGTCAGCCTGCCACTGGCGGCTGCGCAATTGACACTGGAGCTGGGCAACGGTCAACGCCAATGGCAGTCCGAGCAATTGCTCGAGCACCCGCAGGCGCGTGCGATCGACATCCCCCAGGACGTCGCCTACAAACGCCCCATGCATTACCGTGCGGTGCCGCTGGCAGCCTTGCTCGAAGGGGTGAAGCCCAGCGATCACCTGCAAGCGGTGGCACTGGATGGCTTTGCCGCGGAGATGCCCGCTGCGCAGCTGCTGCAGGAAGGCCCGGCACGGGCCTGGGTGGCCGTGGAAGATCCGCGCCAGCCATGGCCAGCGCTGGCACAGGACAAGCCCGGCGCCGGTCCGTTCTACCTGGTCTGGACCGACCCGCAGGCAAGCGGCATACGCCCCGAACAATGGCCCTACCAGATCGCCAGTATCCGTCGCCTGGCGCCGGTCGCCGAGCGCTTTCCTGCCTTGCTGCCTGCGCCCGAGCTTCCCGCGCAAGACCCGGTACGCCAGGGTTTTGCATTGTTCCAGCAGAACTGCCTGGCCTGTCATCGCCTCAACGGTGCGGGGGATGCCCAGTTCGGGCCGGACCTGAACCTGCCGCACAACCCCACCGAGTACTTCCAGCCGAGTTACCTGCGCCTGTACATTCGCGACCCGCAGAGCCTCAGGCAGTGGCCGCAGGCACGCATGCCGGGGTTCTCGAAGGATGTGTTGAGCGAGCAGGAGCTTGATGCGCTGATCGCCTACCTCGGGCACATGGCCAAGCGGCGACCTTGAGAAGAATGCGCGGGGCCGCAGCGCAGCCCCGAACGCGTCAGGCGATGAGTCTTTCCTGTTTGACGCCCCAACCCTCGACCTCGCCTCCCAGCGGCGAAATCACCGCCTCGAAGGCCTCCTCGAAAGCCCCGATCCCTCGGTAGGTGGCGTACATGACCTTGCTCAGTTCCAGGTGCCAGGCGCCGTCATCGCGCTCGTGTACCTGGGCATTGATCGACTCTCCGCGGAATTGCCCCGCGGCCCGGCGTGCCCCGACTTCGTCTGGAAAAGTGGCATAGAACTCGATGGGATGGATCTGGGTGAAATCGAAACCACCCGCTTTCATCTGGCGAAGCACGCTGCTGCTGATGTCTTCGTTCTGGCTGCTCATGAAACGTCCTCCTGAAAAACCCAAGGGATAGACTTTCCGTGCACTACGCACCTGCCGGCAGCCCGCAAGGGGCCTGGCAGTTCGAGCTGATGCAAGACGCGAATGAAAACGGCGTAGATCCGCAGAAGACCGACGCCTCTGTCCAGCTTAGTGCGGATGACGGCACCTTGCCAGGTGCCCCGTTCAGGGCGCTTCGTGGATGGTGGTGATGATCACGCCGTTCTGCTCCTTGAGCCACAGCGCGGTAGGGGACGGTTTTCGGTCCTGGAAATCGTTGAGGTCCAGTTCATCCATGAGCGGAAACAGCTTGGAGCGGATGGCCCGCGCCGCATCCTCTTCACTGGGCAGATGCTCGCTTTTGAGCAGCAGGTACTGCGTTACACCTTTCTGATCAGCAAAGATGATTTCCCACTCTTTCATTGATCGACCCTCTTGGAAGCACAACGGTGAGCGATATCCGTACTTAGCTGACCATACACAAAGGCTGATGTTCAGAGTGGCTGAGGGATGGAGATGAAGATTTCTTCAGCAAGCGATGACGAATGTCGCAAATGAAAAAGCCCGCCATCATCGGCGGGCTTTTCATACAGGCAAGCGTTACTCAGGCTTGCCGTGAACCACGCCGGCGGTGTTGTCCAGCAGGCTCTTGGTCGCGGTCTGGATATAGGCCTCGAGCTTCTTGAGCATCTCAGGCTGATCCGGGCTCTCGATCAACTCGGCCTTGAACTCACGCCCCAGCTGGTAGCGATACATCCGCGGCGTCATGTCCTTGGACTCGATGAGGATGTGATCACCCTGCACCAGGCCAACGATCTGCTCGCTGCCCGATGGCTTGATCATGCCCACGCCCTGGTCACCGGCAGGCAGGTTCAGCAGATCACGGCCCCAGCACTGGTGACGGGTGTCGCCACCCAGGCGGCCCATGATGGTCGGCACGATATCGACCTGGGTGCCGACGGTGTGGTTGACCGCACCGAACTTGTCCTGGATACCCGGTGCGATAAGCAGCAGCGGCACATTGAAACGCCCCAGATCCAGCTCGGTCACCTGCTGGTGGTTGCCAAAACCATGGTCGCCGACGATCACGAACAGGGTCTCCTTGAAGTAGGGCTCCTTGCGCGCCTTCTCGAAGAACTGGCCCAACGCCCAGTCGGAGTAACGCATCGCGGTCAGGTGCTCGTCCAGGCGGCCCTGCCCTGTGACCTTCTCCACCGGCAGGTCCTTGGGCAAGGCGTAGGGGGTGTGGTTGGAGAGTGTCTGCAGCAAGGCGTAGAACGGTTTCTTGCCGTAGTTGTGGGCCAGCTCCTGGTTGGCACGGTCGAACATGTCCTGGTCCGAAACGCCCCAGGTCGGGTCGGAGAACACCGGATTGACGAAGTCGTTGCGGCCGATGAAGGTGGTCATGCCCTGGTTGCCGAAGAACCCGGACTGGTTGTCCCAGGCGAAGTCGCCGTTGTAGACGTAGACATCGTCGTAGTCACGGGCGCTGAGCAGCGCCGGCAGGCCCGAGAGCTTGTGCCCGCCCTCGGGAGTCTGCATCAGGTACTCGAAGCCCGGCAGGTTGGGGAAGCACGCCATGGTGGCGAACATGCCCTGGTGAGTGTGGGTGCCGTTGGAGAAGAAGCGATCGAACAACAGCCCTTCCTTGGCCAGCTTGTCGAAGTACGGGGTGATGTTGTTCGGGCTGCCCAGGGCGCCCACCGAGTGACCGGCGAAGCTCTCCATGAGGATCACTACCACGTTCTTGATCGGCAAGGTGTTGCCGGCCGGCGGCACGAAGTCGCGGCGGATGGCCGCCTGGTCGGCATCGACCAGCGTGTCGTTGGGGGTCAGCAGCAGGTCACGCACGCTTTGTTGGGCGACTCCGGTTTCCAGTACCGGCTTCCAGATATTGGCGCGGTCTTCGCCGAAACGGCTCTTGGCAGCGTCGATCAACGTCAAGGTGCCGTTCAGGCCCAGCTGGTTGACGAAGTTGGAGTCGGTGGTGAAGGCGTCACCCCAGCGCATGGGTGGGCCCTGGCGCAGGGTGCCACGGGCGGCGACCACTGCCACCAGCAGGATGACCATGAACACCGCCAGGCGGCCGTACCAGGGTGCGACACGGCGCTGAGCGGCGATATGGCCGCTGCCCTGGCCACCGCGAGTCAGGCGGTCGATGCCCTTGAACAGCAGGCTCAGCAGCCAGGTGCCGAACAGCCACGCCAGCAGGTAGCGAACCACCGGGAAACCGTACCAGAGCATGCTCATGACGGTCTTGGGGTCTTCCTGGATGTACTGGAAGACCAGGCCGTTCAGACGCTGGTGGAATTCACGGTAGAAATCCAGTTCCATCAGGCCAAGGAACATCACGATGCTGGAGCTGACGGTCAACCAGAAACGGAAAAAGCCGCGCCGCGCCATGGCCCAGGGGCTGTTAAGGGCCAGCAGTAGCGGGATGCTCAGGTACACCACCACCCGCAGGTCGAAGCGCAGGCCGTTGAGGAAGCCTTCGGCCACCGTGGAGTACGGGGTGTCACCGATCATGTCGCTGTTGTAGATCAGCAGCGCCAGGCGCACCAGGCTGAGCATCAGCATGATCAGCAATCCGCTGAGCAAGGTGTAGGCGAGGTGCGATTTGAGGGTCGGCGAGAACGGTGCCGACGCGGCCCGTTGCTTCAAGGCATCCGTGTTAGCCATGAATGGGAAGATCCTAGGATTTCGGGGTTGGGAAAGGCGCTGGACGCAGCCTCGCAGTCCTGTGCCGGACAATCGCCGGCAAGGGCCCATACATTAAATGTGCGGCGCGGAGTTTGGTTAATACCGTGTGAAAATTTTGTCACGATGAACGGTCAGAGGCGCACGTTGCCCCGCGGACCGGCAATTGCCCAGATGATCAGGCCCAGCACCGGCAACAGCAGGATGAGCAGAATCCACAGGATCTTGATCCCTGTCTCGCTGCCGCTTTTCAGCACGTTGATGATCGCCCAGATATCCAGGGCAAGAATGACCAGCCCGACCAGGCTGTTGAAAGTAGACCCCATGCTGCAACTCCTGCGTGAACATTCCTGTGGCTGAGCATAGCCTGCTATCGGCGCGATAGAAGGGAATCCTTGGCCGGGCTCGCAGGTCACTGGATAAACTGCTGTCATCCATCGCTTTCGAGGTTCCCATGCCACCCGCCCACAGCCACAGCGCCGCCACCCCTTCTCTCATCGATGCCTGGCGCCAGCAAGCGCTGAGTACCCCCTGGCTCAGTGCAGGCCTTGGGCTGAGCCTGCTGGCGATCGTACTCCTGCTGCTGGCCAGCCTGTGGAATGCCGTCAACGGCGATCACTCACAGAACCTGCACCTGGCGGCGCTGGGTGGGCTTTCGGGCTTTGCCGCCACGGCCTTGGGCGCGGTGCTGGCCGTTGTGCTGCGCGATGTCAGTGCTCGCAGCCAGGATGTGATGCTGGGTTTTGCTGCCGGCATGATGCTCGCCGCCAGTTCGTTCTCGCTGATCCTGCCGGGGCTGGATGCGGCACGGGAAATCACCGGCAACGGCCCCGCCGCTGCGGGCGTCGTCGTGCTGGGTATGGGCCTGGGGGTGTTGCTGATGCTCGGCCTGGACCGATTCACCCCGCACGAGCACGAGAGCACAGGCCCTTGTGGGCCCGACGCCGAACGAATCAGCCGGGTGTGGCTGTTCGTGCTCGCCATTACCCTGCACAACCTGCCCGAGGGCATGGCCATCGGCGTGAGTTTCACCAACGGTGACATGAGCATCGGCCTGCCGCTGACCAGCGCCATCTCGATCCAGGACATTCCCGAAGGCCTGGCCGTGGCCATGGCCCTCCGCGCCACAGGGTTGTCGAACTTCAAGGCCGCGCTGGTGGCGATCGGCTCTGGCCTGATGGAGCCGCTTGGGGCAGTGATCGGCCTGGGCATCTCTACTGGCTTCGCCCTCGCCTACCCGATCAGCATGGGCCTGGCAGCGGGCGCGATGATCTTCGTGGTGTCGCACGAGGTGATTCCGGAAACTCACCGCAACGGCCACCAGACCTCGGCAACGCTGGGCCTGATGGGCGGCTTTGCGGTGATGATGTTTTTGGATACTGCGCTGGGCTGATCTGCGGGAACCCCATGAGGGCGGCGCTCGCCGCCCCTGCAACAGGCAATCGCCGCGTCAGACGTGCACCGCGACCTTCAAGGCCTCCAACGCCGGCTCCACCTTGATGCCCAACTCGGCGCCCAGCTCCAGCACGCGCGCCAGGTCCTGCTGACCGACCATCACCATCTGCAGCTCGTCATCGAGCAACTGGCTGAAGTTCAGCAGCACATAGCCGCCCGCTTCCTTGTTCAGTGCACCCATCTGCACCTGGATGCGGTTGAGCGCGGTCAGCGGCTCGGTGCGCGCCAGTTGCTTGGGCTTGAGGGTGAAGGGCACGCTCTTGTCGAACGAATCGCTGATCGCCTGGAACAGGTCCTGGTAGCTGTCGGCCTGGAACACCACGGTGTCCGGCAGACTGCCGAGCACCACCCATTCGCCCAGCGGGATCGGGAAACTGTCGTCGTAGTTGATGTCGGGATTGGCCGCAAGAAAAGCGGCAGGGTCGGCGTAGGCCTGGGCGGCCTCGTCGGCGATACGCTCGATGTCCGCCTCGCGCAGGCAACCGGCGCCGATGAGGCTGATGAATTCGAGCAACTGGTTCTTCATGGGGGGCCCTGCTTGGCGAATGGCGAAAAAGGCGCCAAGGATACCCCCCGAGGTGTCAGCCGACCAGCGCCTGCAGGCGAGCGGCCGCTTCGCTGGCACCCATGGTCTGCGCCGCGACCAGCGCGGTAGCGCCACGCGCATCCTGGCGGGTCGGGTCGGCGCCTTGGGCCAGGAGATAGTCGAGGATTTCGCTGCGGTTGAACATCGCTGCCAGCATCAATGCCGTGCGGCCATCGACGGCTGCCGCGTCCACCGGCACCCCGTGCTCGATGAACAGCCGGATCATCGCCAGGTCGCCCTTGAAGGCAGCACCGGCAATCGGTAATTGGCCATTGTCGTTGGCGATCAAGGGGTCTGCGCCATGGGCCAGCAGCACCTTCACCGCCTCGTGATGACCGTGATAGCTCGCCAGCATCAGCAAGGTGTCGCCCTTGTGATTGCGCAGGTTAGCCGGCAAGCCACCGTCAAGCAGGCGCTCGAGCATGGCGGCATCGCCTCGGCGGGCGCGCTCGAATACTTCTTCAGCGAAGGCGGCGGATTCTTCTTCGGTCATCGCGGTGGGCTGTTGGTCGGACATCTGGAACCTCCTGGCAAGTGTGTTGGCCCAATTTTGTGTCAGGCCATCGCCGGGCAGCAAAGGTTCAGATTCTATGGGACCGAGAGGCAGGCTCTATGACCTTGCAAAATGCACTGTGCAAAATGCACGACCATGCACAATGCACGGCAATCAATTCCAAAAAACAACCTAACTTATTGTTTTTAAAGGAAATTATTTTATTTAAAAGCCTGGCACGGTCACTGCAACCATCAACTCACGTCTGCCAACCTACACGTCAGGAGTTGATATGGACCTCATCCAGGAAAAATTCGTTTCGGTCTTCCCAGCCTATCAGGTCGACACCAAGTCCCGTCCGGACGGCGGCATCCTGCTGACCCTGCGCGCCGCCGACGGCACCGTGACTCGTCGTGTGCTTTCCTATGCGCAACTGCACAGCGCCGAGCAACTGTCCTGGGCCATCAGTGCCATTCGCCGCGACCTGGCCGAGCAAGCCAGCGAACTGCCTGTTATTTCCATGCTGCAAAGCCAGCAACGTTTCGCCCTGCCGACCTATCGTTGACAGTGCCGCCCGTTTCGCGGGGCAATCCTCCTTCCACGAAGGGATTCTGTGGGAAGAGGATTGCCCCGCGATCTATTACAGCTCGCTCATCCCTGCAAACTGTCGTGCCTGCTCGTCGCCGGTCATGCGGATGCCCTGCTCGTTGCCAAACAAGCGCAAGGCCAGGCAAAACGGTGTATCACCCAGATCGATCCAGCGTCGAGTCTGCGCAGGCACTACCAGCACATCGCCTTTCTCGCACAGTAGCGCAAATACCTGCTCACCCAGACGCAGGCTGACTTGGCCTCGCCCGCTCACCATCGCGAATACCTCGACGGCGTCATGCACGTGCTCATCACGCAGGTCGACCTCGGTCGGCTGATCGCCGTCTCGGTTCAGCAGCATCAGGGTCTGGCAACCGTGCGTGGTCATCAGCATGTCGATCAGGCCACCGGCCTCTTCGCGCACCTGGGCCTCGGCGCTGCCTGGGCGAATGCGCAGGCCGTGGTCGTGCCGTGCAAATTGCACGCCCTGCTCGGCCAGGGTGGCGGCAATGTCTTCATGGTGGGTCAGCACCTTGTTCGCCAGCTGCGGGCTGCTGGAATGAAAAACGCTGAGAATGCTCATCAGGGGCTGTTCCTGGTCTGTTGCGAACGAAGGGCAATGATAACGGCTGCAGCCAGCGCTGCGACGCTGGCCATACCAAAGGTGAACTGCGGGCCGAGCAGTTTCCAGCTGTAGCCCGAATAAAGCGCACCCAGCGCGCCACCGGTGCCGGACAGCGCCGCATACAGCGCCTGGCCCTGCCCCTGCTGGCGAGCGCCAAAGCTGGACTGGACGAAGGCGATGGAGGCCGCGTGGAAGCAGCCGAAGGTGGCTGCGTGCAGCAACTGGGCAAGGATCAGCACCGCCGGCATATCGGCAAGGCTGCCCAGCAGCAGCCAGCGCAACGAGGCCAGCAAGAAGCTCGCCAGCAACACGCTGCGCACCGGGAAGCGCGCAAAGATCCGGCTCATCAGCATGAACATCAGCACCTCGGCGACCACCCCGAGCGCCCAGAGCAGGCCAATGGCGCCGCGGCTGTAGCCCAGGTGTTCCAGGTGCAAGGTGAGGAAGGTGTAGTACGGGCCGTGGCTGAGCTGCATCAGCGCCACGCAGATATAGAACGCCAGCACGCCCGGAGCCGCCAGTTGCTTGAGAAAGCCCTCTGCCCCGCGCCGCTCGGCGTGCTCGACCGGTTGGGCATTGGGCACCCACAGGCTGGCGATGACGATGCCAGCCATGATGCTGACCATCGCCAGCGGGTAGATATCCAGGCTCAACCATTCGAACAACCGCCCCAACCCGACCACGGTGAGGATAAAACCGATCGAGCCCCATAGCCGGACCTGGCTGTAGCGCGAGGTCTGCCCATGCAGATGCGCCAGTGTGATCACTTCGAACTGCGGCAGCACCGCATGCCAGAAGAACGCGTGCAAGGCCATGACCAGCGCCAGCCAGGCGTAGCTCTTGGCGAAGAAGATCAAGGAAAAGGTCGCCAGCGTACACAGCGCCCCCAGGCGCACGATCAGCAGGCGCCGACCGCTGCGGTCACCCAGCCAGCCCCACAGGTTGGGGGCGATGCAGCGCATGAGCATGGGGATCGCCACCAGCTCGCCGATGCGTGCCGGGGAAAAGCCAAGGTGGTCGAAGTACAGGGCCAGGAAGGGTGCAGTGGCACCGAGCAAGGCGAAGTAGCAGAGGTAGAAGCTGGACAGACGCCAGTAAGGGATGGGCTGCATGGATCGGCCTTGTGGGGACCTGTACCGACCTCTTCGCGGGCAATGCTCCGCGAAGAGGCCGGGCCTGGCTAGATCAGAGCTGGCCCAGCACCGGGGTGTTGACCTTCACCTCGGCATTCTGCGCACGGTGGCGCAGCAGGTGGTCCATCAGCACGATGGCCATCATCGCCTCGGCGATCGGCGTGGCGCGAATGCCCACGCACGGGTCATGGCGCCCCTTGGTGACGACGTCGACCGGGTCCCCATTAACGTCGATCGAGCGGCCCGGCACGGTGATGCTTGAGGTTGGCTTGAGTGCCAAGTGGGCAACGATCGGCTGACCCGACGAAATACCCCCGAGAATGCCGCCGGCGTTATTGCTGAGGAAGCCTTCTGGCGTGAGCTCGTCGCGGTGCTCGCTGCCGCGCTGGGCGATGCTGGCGAACCCGGCACCGATCTCCACGCCCTTGACCGCGTTGATGCTCATCAGCGCGTGGGCCAGTTCGGCGTCGAGGCGGTCGAAGATCGGTTCGCCCAGGCCCGGCATCACGCCCTCGGCGACCACGGTGATCTTCGCGCCGACCGAATCCTGGTCACGCCGCAGTTGATCCATGTAGGCCTCAAGCTCAGGGACTTTGTCCGGGTCGGGGCTGAAGAAGGCATTCTGCTCGACGCTGTCCCAGGTCTTGAAGGGGATTTCGATCGGGCCCAACTGGCTCATGTAGCCGCGCACGCGAATGCCCTGGGTGGCCAGGAACTTCTTGGCGATGGCACCAGCCGCCACGCGCATGGCGGTTTCTCGCGCCGAGCTGCGGCCACCGCCGCGGTAATCACGGATGCCGTACTTGTGGTGGTAGGTGTAGTCGGCGTGGGCCGGGCGGAACAGGTCCTTGATGGCCGAGTAGTCCTTGGACTTCTGGTCGGTGTTGCGGATCAGCAGGCCAATCGAGCAACCGGTGGTACGACCTTCGAACACCCCGGAGAGGATTTCGACTTCGTCGGCTTCCTGACGCTGGGTGGTGTGCCGACTGGTACCGGGCTTGCGACGATCCAGGTCGTGCTGCAGGTCGGCCAGCGAAATTTCCAGGCCCGGCGGGCAGCCGTCGACGATGGCGACCAGCGCGGGGCCATGGCTTTCGCCTGCGGTGGTGACGGTGAACAGCTTGCCGTAGGTATTGCCGGACATGGACGCTCCGCGAAAATCAGCCTGAACTTGAAAGTGGCCGCCAGTATACGGAAAGCCGCAGCTTTGCGAAAAAAATCGCGAGAACCTTCGTTCGCCCCCCAGGTCAAATCGAACATCTCCCCATGCAGTATCCGAAGATGCGCATCGTCGCCCTGCTCCTGCTGTTGTTCACAAGCCTGGCCCAGGCCGCCGCCCCTACCGTGCTCAAGCATCCCATCGACCTCGACACCGGCCATGGCGTGCTGCGCGGCAGCCTGCTGTTGCCGCTGCAGGACACACCGCCGCCGGTGGCGCTGATCATCGCCGGCTCCGGGCCCACCGACCGCGACGGCAACAACCCGGCATCCGGGCGCATCGACAACCTCAAGCGCCTGGCCCAACTGCTCGCCAACGAGCACATCGCCAGCGTGCGCTACGACAAGCGCGGGGTCGCCGCCAGCCAGCCGGCGGCGCCCGACGAACGCGACCTGAGCGTCGAAGGTTATGTCGCCGATGTCGTGGCATGGGCGCACAAGCTGCAAGCCGATCCACGCTTCGGTCCGGTGATCCTGATCGGCCACAGCGAAGGCGCGCTGATCGCCAGCCTCGCCGCCAATCAAGCCGGCGCCAGCGCGGTGATCACACTCGCCGGCAGCGGCCGCCCCATTGCCGATGTGCTGCGTGAACAACTGGCCCAGCGCCTGTCGCCGGCGCAACTGGCCCGCGGCAACAGCCTGCTCGACCGCCTGCAGGCTGGCCAGACCAGCCTGGATGTGCCCACGCCCTTGCGCGAAGTGTTTCGACCGACGGTGCAGCCCTACCTGATCTCACTGTTCCGCCAGGACCCGGCCAAGGCCTTCTCGCGCTTGCAGGTACCGGCTCTGATCGTCCAGGGCCGCAACGATGTGCAGGTCGAGGTCGACGACGCCGAGCGCCTGAAAGCCGCCAAACCGGACGCCGAGCTGGTGCTGATCGATGGCATGAACCATATGCTGCGCATCAGCCCGCGAGCGATGAGCGAGCAGCGCGACAGTTACAGCAATCCTGACCTGCCCCTGGCCCACGAGCTGGGCGAGCGGATCGTCGCCTTCATCCACCGCTTGCAGTCCGCCTGACACTTTTACCCCTCAGGTCTTGCCCGGTGCTGCCGATAATGCATGGCAAGAGGCGGTGATGCCAAAGAGCCTTATCGTGCAGCAAGCGTTGCGCGCACAAGCATGGCATCACCCGGCCCGTGCACTTGAGGATTGCCCTGATGACCGATGCACCCGCCGCCGAGGCGATCGAAGAACAACCCCCAGAGAGCGCGCCGCTGCCCTGGGCGGACCTGGCCGCTGAGCACTTTCAATTGCTGCGCCTGGCGCCGCTGCCCACCGACCGCAACAGCGGCGCGCGACCGCTGCGTTTCGTGCAGTTCGGCTATGCCGAGCGCCACGACAAGGCCAACAGCCTGCTGCGCATGGAAATCCTGCTGCCAGGCCAGAAGGTACGCAAGGAGCAGAACCGCCTCGACGTGCGGGTCGACCATGAACAGCGAGTCGTGCGCATCGGCGACGACGCCGGCCTGCAACTGGAGCCACTCAACCGCGGCCTTGGCCGCTACGTGCTGGCCCAGGCCGTGCAATGGCTGCAGCGCAAATGGTCGCACTACCAGGTCGAGGGCATGGCCCTGCCCAGCAAGGATGCCCTCAACGAAGACTCGCGCCTGCGTCGCGACCACGTGCTGCGCAGCGTAGGGCTGGAGGTGGAGTATGCCGACGGCCAGATGCTCAAGGCCCGAACCGTCGAAACGGCGGTCGGCCAGCTCAAGAGCGCCTGGAGCAACGAGAAGGTGCAGCGCGTCGACATGCTCGAAGCGGCGACCATGCTGCAACAGGCAGAGCAGAAACTGCAGGAGAAGGAAGCGCAACTGCGCGAGCGCGACGAGCGTGTGGCCAAGTACCGCCGCGAGGACAGCGGCCTGCGCTTCACCATCACCTGCCTGGTCGCCTTTGCGGTGTTCCAGGCCGGCCTGCTGATCTGGATTGCCACTCGCTGACGCCCGATCGCGGGGGCATGCCCCGCGACCGAAGCCTCATACCCGCGAAGCAAACAACTCCTGGTGGTCCCGGCACTGCTGCGCCGTCAGCATGAACACGCCGTGGCCACCGCGCTCGAAGTCCAGCCAGGCGAAGTCCACCTCCGGGTAGAGGGCTTCGACATGGACCTGGCTGTTGCCCACCTCGACAATCAACAAGCCCTTCTCGGTCAGGTGATCAGCGGCCTCGGCAAGCATGCGTCGCACCAGGTCCAGACCGTCGTTGCCGCAGGCCAGGCCGAGCTCGGGCTCGTGGTGGTACTCGGTGGGCATGTCGGCGAAATCCTCGGCGTCGACATAGGGCGGATTGGACAGGATCAGGTCGAAACGCTGGCCCGGGAGCCCGGCAAAACCATCGCCCTGCACGGTGAATACACGCTGGTCGAGGCCGTGGCGCTCGATATTCTGATTGGCCACTTCGAGCGCGTCGAAGGACAGGTCGGCCAGTACCACTTCGGCCTCCTGGAACACATCGGCGGCAACGATTCCGATGCAGCCGGAGCCGGTGCACAGGTCGAGGATCCGCGCCGGCTCGCTGGCCAGCCACGGTTCGAAGCGCTTCTCGATCAGTTCGCCGATCGGGGAACGTGGTATCAGTACCCGCTCGTCGACGATGAACGACATCCCGCAGAACCACGCCTCGCCCAGCAGGTAGGCGGTCGGTACCCGCTCCTCGATACGTCGCTTGAGCAAGTGCTGCAGACGCACCCGTTCGTCATCCTCCAACTGGCAGTCCAGGTAGCTGTCGGCCACCTCCCAGGGCAAATGCACGGCACCGAGCACCAAGAGGCGGGCCTCGTCCCAGGCGTTGTCGGCGCCATGACCGAAGAACAGCTCGTGCTCATGGAAGCGGCTGACCGCCCAGCGGATGTGGTCGCGCAGGGTGCGCAGGCGGGATGTGATCACGGAGTACTCCTTTTCAGACTGTGCGAAAGTCTAACAGCCCCCCGGCTGAAATGTTCCACCGGTTCCCGTTCGGATAGCCACAGGCCAGTAACCATGCCGTCTGCGTTGTCAACCATTCACATTGGCGCCGAGGCAAGGGAGAATAGGGCGATAAAAGCCCTTCCAAGGAGCCCTTGATGTCCGTTCCAACCACGATGTTCCGCCTCACCGGCCGCGATTACCCGCCGGCCAGGCTGAGCCAAGCCAGCCTGATCGTCATCGACGCGCAAAAGGAGTACCTGAGCGGTCCACTGGCGCTGTCGGGCATGGACGAGGCCGTGGCGAACATTGCCAAGTTGCTCGAGGCTGCCCGCAAGGCCGGCCGCCCGATCATCCATGTCCGCCACCTCGGCACCGTCGGTGGCCGCTTCGACCCGCAGGGTGCGGCCGGCGAATTCATTCCGGGCCTCGAGCCGCAAGGCGACGAAATCGTCATCGAAAAGCGCATGCCCAACGCCTTCAAGAACACCAAGCTACACGAGACGCTGCAGCAGCTCGGCCACCTGGACCTGATCGTCTGCGGTTTCATGAGCCACTCCAGTGTCAGTACCACGGTGCGCCGTGCCAAGGACTATGGTTATCGCTGCACCCTGGTGGAAGACGCCTCGGCCACCCGTGACCTGGCGTTCAAGGATACGGTCATTCCGGCCGCGCAGATCCACCAGTGCGAGATGGCCGTGATGGCCGACAACTTTGCCTGTGTCGCCCCGACCGCCAGCCTGATCTGATCGCGCAACCGCCCGGCAGCCGGGCGGAACCCGACGGGCGAGCACAGGTCTGATTCCGGATACCTACAGAGGAACACGGAATGAAGCTCAAAGGCAGTTTCGATGCCAAGCGCCTGCGCCCGCGCGAGCCGGGCAACTGGGGCGCGCGCCTGGCTGCCGGCCTGTCCGCCCTGCTCGCCACCCTGGGCATCCTCCTGGCCATGGCCGGTTTCGCCGGACTGCTGGGCAACTACCAGGCCCTGGCCGAACTCAATGCCAATCGCCCCTTGTCGGCCATCCTCACGGTGATCGGGTTGCTGATGCTGTACCTGGGGGTGCGCTTCTGGCGGCGCAGCCGCATTCGCCTGCGCCGAGGGCGAGAGCTGAACCTGTCGCCGCACTTGATGAAAAAGCATGATTGAGCGTTGACCGGAGCGCTGCTGACGAGGCGGGGCCGTTCGCGTAGAATACGCCGCCCACGTGGAGGCACACATGCAAGACGACGACTTTTCCCTCTTCCGCAGCGAGGTGCGTGGCGTCAAGCCCATCGCACACGACCGCGCCGAAGTCGGCAAGCCCAAGGCCGACCGCAAGCAGCTGGCCGGCCTGCGCCAGGCCGCTACCGTGCGCAGCGACCAGCCGCTGGTGGTCGATGGCATGTCGGACCAGTTTGTCATCGACGTTGGCGCCGAAGACGAACTGATGTGGCGCCGCGACGGCGTGCAGGAAAGCCAGATCCGCAAGCTCAAGCTCGGCCAGATCGCCTTCGAGGGCAGCCTCGACCTGCACGGCATGACCGTTGAACGCGCGCGCGAAACGCTCTGGGACTTCATCGCCGAAGCCACCAAGCTGGAAGTGCGCTGCGTGCGGGTCACCCATGGCAAGGCTGCGCGCATCGACGGCAAGCGCCCGATGATCAAGAGCCACGTCAACACCTGGCTGCGCCAGCACCCGCAGGTGCTCGGTTTCGTCTCTTGCCAGGCCCGTCATGGCGGCACCGGCGCCTTGTACGTGATGCTCAAGCGGACCATGCTCGACGGTCGCGACGAATGACATCACGCTTGCAGCGCCGCGTTTGCCGCCGTAACCTTCGTTTTTGCGTTTTTTCCCACAGGTAGATCCATGTCCCTGGAACAGAACTACACCGAGATCCTCAGCCAGATCGGCGAGGACGTCTCCCGTGAGGGCCTGCTCGACACGCCCAAGCGGGCCGCAAAGGCCATGAAGTACCTTTGCCGCGGTTATGAACAAACCCTGGAAGAAGTCACCAACGGCGCGCTGTTCACTTCGGACAACAGCGAGATGGTGCTGGTCCGGGACATCGAGCTCTATTCGATGTGCGAACACCACATGCTGCCGTTCATCGGCAAGGCCCATGTGGCCTACCTGCCCAAGGGCAAGGTGCTGGGGTTGTCCAAGGTGGCACGGATCGTCGACATGTACGCACGTCGCCTGCAGATTCAGGAAAACCTCAGCCGCCAGATCGCCGAGGCCGTGGAGAAGGTTACCGGCGCCGCAGGCGTTGCGGTGGTCATCGAAGCCAAGCACATGTGCATGATGATGCGCGGCGTCGAGAAACAGAACTCGAGCATGATCACTTCGGTGATGCTTGGCGAGTTCCGCGAGAACGCCGCCACCCGCAGTGAATTCCTCAGTCTGATCAAGTGATCGGACTCTGCGCGAAGCCGACCCCTCGGGGTCGGCTTTTTATTTTCCGTTGTGCACCACAGATCAGGAGTTGCCCATGATCGTCAAAGCCCTGCGGGTCGGCCTCGGCCAGCTCATCGTGTTCGGCGACTGGATCAGCCGCCCGGCCAAGCGCAAGCGCGACGCCGCCGCCCAGGCCCAGGTCGAGCAGCAGGCCAAGGGGCTGGCGCTGTACCAGTTCCACGCATGCCCGTTCTGCGTCAAGACCCGCCGCGCCCTCCACCGCCTCAACGTGCCGGTGGCACTGCGCGATGCGAAGAACGACCCGCAACACCGTCAGGCACTGCAGGAAGGCGGCGGCCGGGTAAAGGTGCCGTGCCTGCGTCTCGAAGAGGACGGCAAGGTGACCTGGATGTATGAGTCCAAGGACATCATTGGCTATCTGGAAAAGCGCTTCGGGTCGGTCTGAGCCTGGCGCAGTCACAAGGACTGCGCCGCTGCCAAGCCGATCAATCCACCATCGGCACATGCCGCGGATGGCTGGCAACCCGCTCAAGCCACGCCCTCACCGCCGGATACTCGGCCAGGTCGAAGCCACCCTGCTGCGCCACGTGGGTGTAGGCATACAACGCCACATCGGCGATCGAGTACTGCTCGCCCACCAGGTAAGGCGTCATCTGCAACTGGCGCTCCATCACCTTGAGCGCCTTGTAGCCGCCCTTGTGCAACTTGCGGTACTCCTCGAGGCGCTCATCCGGCAATCCCAGGTAGAACTGGATGAAACGCGCCACGGCAATGTAAGGCTCGTGGCTGTACTGCTCGAAGAACTGCCATTGCAGCACCTGGGTGCGCAAGCGCGGCTCGGTCGGCAGGAACTCGCTGCCGTCGGCGAGGAAGTTGAGGATCGCGTTGGACTCCCACAGGCAGGTACCGTCTTCGAGCTCCAGCACCGGCACCTTGCCATTGGGGTTTCTGGCCAGGAACTCGGGGGTCTCGGTCTCGCCTTTGAGAATGTCGACCGAGTGCCACTCATAGGGACGCCCCAGAAGATTCAGCATCAACTTGATCTTGTAGCAGTTGCCCGACTGGTAATCCCCATAAACCTTGTACATCGCCCCTCCCCTCCTGTGCAGTTGCAGGTCAGCGCCCAATAGTTGGGGACTGTACGGCTAAATGCAATGACTGCTGTATGGCAAGCTTCCGATTCGCCCGCGTTAGTCTGAAAAAACTGCTTACATGAACAAGGAATGCCTCATGACCGACGCCACTTCCACGCGTCTGCGCCCACTGGCGGACAGCGCCCCATCGGCGGTGGTCGCCGGTTTCATCGCCATGCTGACCGGCTATACCAGCTCCCTGGTGCTGATGTTCCAGGCTGGCCAGGCCGCCGGGTTGACCACCGCGCAGATTTCCTCGTGGATATGGGCCCTGTCGATCGGCATGGCGGTGTGCAGCATCGGCCTGTCGCTGCGCTATCGCACCCCGATCACCGTGGCCTGGTCGACGCCGGGCGCAGCGTTGCTGATCACCAGCCTTGGCGGTGTCAGCTATGGCGAAGCCATAGGCGCGTACATTACCTGCGCCGTGCTGGTGCTGATCTGCGGCTTGACCGGCAGTTTCGAGCGCCTGGTGCGGCGTATTCCGGCGTCGCTGGCGTCGGCCTTGCTGGCTGGGATCCTGTTCAAGATCGGCAGCGAAATCTTCGTCGCCGCCCAGCATCGCACCCTGTTGGTACTGGGCATGTTCTTCAGCTACCTGTTGGTCAAGCGCCTGTCGCCGCGCTATTGCGTGCTGGCCGCGCTGGTGGTCGGCACGACGCTGTCCGGCATCCTGGGGCTGCTGGACTTCAGCCACTTCAACCTGGAGGTGGCAAAACCGGTCTGGACCACGCCGAGCTTCTCGTTGGCAGCGACCATCAGCATTGGCATCCCGCTGTTCGTGGTGGCGATGACTTCGCAGAACATGCCCGGAGTTGCCGTGCTGCGCGCCGACGGCTACCAGGTGCCGGCCTCACCGCTGATCTCGGCGACCGGCTTCGCCTCGCTGCTGCTGGCCCCCTTCGGTTCGCACGGGGTCAACCTGGCGGCCATCAGCGCGGCGATCTGCACCGGCCCGCACGCCCATGAAGACCCGGCCAAGCGCTATACCGCGGCGGTCTGGTGCGGAATCTTCTATGGTATCGCCGGGGTGTTCGGCGCGACCTTGGCGGCGCTGTTCGCGGCGCTACCAAAGGAGCTGGTGCTATCGATTGCGGCGCTGGCGCTGTTCGGCTCGATCATGAACGGGTTGACCGTGGCGATGAGCGAGGCGCGGGAGCGTGAGGCGGCGCTGATCACCTTCATGGTGACGGCCTCGGGGCTGACGCTGTTTTCGATCGGTTCTGCGTTTTGGGGGATCGTGGCGGGGGTGATTACCTTGCTGATACTGAGTCCGCGCAAGGGGTAAAGGTTATTGGTTGCCTGTACCGA